>CAMLYL010000021.1 GCA_946491665.1 uncultured Lachnospiraceae bacterium
GCGGAAGCGGAGATTATTCTTCCGGTTAATGCGGAATTCGCAGATACAGATACAGAGATTTCCTATGATAATGTTTCAGAGAATGTGGCGGGAACTCTGGTGTATTCCTATGGCGGAAAGCAGGTCGGAACGGCAGATGTGATTACAACGGGCGCCAGCGGCTCGACGTATGAGTTTGGCGCAGCGGCGGGAACGTCGGGCAGTGAGAGCAGTGCGGAGCCTGCGGCAGGCGGCAGTTCCGGGCCGGAGGGATCTTCCAGTCTGAGAAATGTGGACGGAAAAAGTCTTGCAAAGAAAATCATCATTGTTGCTGTAATTGCGGCGGCAGCTGTTGTGGTAATCTTTTTCCTGTATAATAATATCCGCCGGATTGTCCGCAGAAAAAGCGGCGGCCGGGACAGACGGTATAAGGTGATTCGGGAGAACCGGAAATGGAGAAAACGCCGGAGAAGGCGGTAGAATGATATAAGAAAAGGATCGGGCAGTGACTTGTCCGATCCTTTTCTGTTTAGATAGCGGGAAAATGTAAGTTTTTGTAGAAATCATATTTCTCTTTGATCTCATCCTGTCTTTGGTAGAAATCAATTCTGGTCTGGATGATCTCGTTTAAGTGCTCTGCGCGGGCTTCATTGATATTTCGGTCGCGGACCAGTCCGTTGGGAGCCAGAACAAATTTATATTTTCCGGTAGCTTCATCTTTTACCAGATCGCCGCCTGCGCCGCAGACTGCGCACTCAAAGGGGAACTCGATACCGTCCCAGTGGGGATCTCCGGGGTAGATCAGAGAAGAATGGCATCTGGGGCACATTCCGGCATCCGGATCGCCCAGCCATTTCCGTTCTTCTACCGGAGTGTTGATGGCGGTGATGATATTTTCACCCATTTTTCTTGCGGCTGCCAGCTGTTCTTCTCTTAAGAGGACATTGCCGGGACGGCCGTTGCGGGTAGCCATAAGCTGATCCACACACTGGATAGACTGGGTAAACAGAGATGCGCCCAGAACTTCCAGGGAGAGGGACTGCCAGTCGTGACAGGAGCCGCCTACTGCGATCAGACCTCCAACCAGATGAGGATCCTTTTTCAGTTCGCCGATGGACAGACGGAAAGCCACCTCATATGCCAGACAACGGTGCGCATATCTCAGATACAGGGCGCTGGGAGCAAGATCATAGGACGGAACGGCGATGATTACACCGTCGCTGGACTGCACTTCATTGACAATCTTGTCCATATCGTCTTTTTCTTTCAGGACACATCCTTTATATGTACCTCTGCCCTGTGCGACTTCTCCCATCTGAATGGTACAGGCTTCGCATCCGGTACACATTTCAATGTGATAGTCAAACAGATTAATCAGTTTACATTCTGCTCCGGCCTCCTGACAGGCGAGCAGAGCTTCTTTTGCGAGAATTTCGCTGTTGCCGTTGTGTCTTCCGGCAACAATAGCTAAAACCTTCATGTTATTACCTCCTGAATATAAATACCATATAATGCTGTTTCTTATTTTAACATGGATCAGACAACAAAATAAGTGGGCGGACAGATTTTGTCTATGCAATCGTTGTATAAGATCATGCCTTTTCGTTATAAAGAAGTTGATGAAAAGTTATGGAACGGATATAATAGAATAAATTATAAAATGCAGATAAATTTGGGGGAAGTACAGATGACATTTAATCAGATTAAGTATTTCATTACGGTGGCAGAATGTCTGAGTTTTACGGAAGCGGCAAAATGTCTGTTTATTACACAGCCCGCCCTGAGCCGTCAGATCAGCGCCATGGAGGAGGAACTGGGAACTCAGCTGCTTTTGCGGAATAAAAAGAAATTGAAGCTGACTCCGGGGGGAAGTCTGCTTTATAACCGTTTTCATGTGATTCTGGAATATTATACACAGGCTGTTCAGGATGCGCGGACTGCGAATAAAGGGTATGAAGGACAGCTGCGCATAGGTTTTCTGGATATTTATGATATTTCAGAACTATTTCCCGAAGTACTTCGAAAGTTTCAGGATAAATATCCCAGAATTGATTTGACGATGGAACGGCATGCTTTGGGGGATCTTCCGCAAAAGTTGTATGAAGGCAGTCTGGATCTGATTTTTACTTATGGCTTTTCTCTGTTTGACCGGGCAGAACTGGTGACTTCGAATATTCAGAAATTTGATTCCTGTATGATGCTTCCGGCCCTGCACCCGCTGGCACACAGGGAAGATCTCTGTCTTGCGGATCTGGCGGGAGAACGGTTCGTTCAGCTGGAGGAGAATGCCAGTGAGGAAGGGCACAGGTTCATTCTGAATCTTCTCGATAAGGGAGGAATTCATCCGGATGTGCTGTTTGTTCACAAGATGGAGGATGTGATGCTCTGGGTGCAGACAGGGAATGCGGTAGCCATTACAACAAACCGTACAATAGAAAAGCAGAATCCGCATGTGGTTCTGCGTGAAATCTGTATGGATGAGGCGAAGGATCATGATGTGGCAATGGCCTGGCACAGGAATAATTATAATCCGGCGATTGCTCTTTTTATGGAGATGCTGGAAGCTGCTGTTTCGCAGGGGATGTTGTGAAAAGTGCATATTTCTGACAGGACTGCATTCACTTTTTTGTGAAAAAAACTTGACTTCTTATTGTGTATCATATAAGATATACGAGTTGTGTTTATATTTTTTTTATATTTATAAAAAAGGTATAAGAAACCATTACCGTCTTAAGGAGGTTTTTTAGGTATGGAAAACAAAAAAACAAATGCGCTGAACCTTGGGCCGAAAGGTCTGGTTATCGTTATTCTCGGATTCCTTTCCTGCTATCTTTATTCAGCACTGACATCGGATTCTCTGAATGTTACGATTCCTGTTCTGGGCGAGCTGGGCGTGAATACGGATATTCTGTATTCTCTTTCCACGATTGCCACGATTCTCGGTATCCTTGGTTCTATTCTTTTCGGTAAGCTGATGGCTATGAAGACCGCTTCCAAAATGTGGGCGTTCGCTATGATTGCCACCGGTATTTTTGCTTTTATCTGGTCCCGCACAGCAGGTATTCAGCTGGGCGGAAAGGCACAGGCAGCGCTGGTAGTTTATTGCGTCGGCTATTTTGTATGCTATGTGCTGACACTGGTAGGAGCGATGCTGCTGAGCTATCAGGTAATCGGAAACTGGTTCCCCACCAAGCGTGGTGTGGCAATCGGTATCGTTACCGCCGGCTATCCTCTGTCCGCAGCGACTACTACTTCTCTTTGCAGTGTATTCGCAGGACCGGGTCTCGGCAATTTCTATGTGCTTCTGGGCGTGATTGCTCTCATCGTGGGTATTATCGTTCTGGTATACGCGAAAGATTTCCCAGAGGAGAAAGGCGCATATCCGGATAACAATCATAACTACGATTTTGAGGCGGCAAAAAAGAAATTCGAGCAGAGCATGGAGTACTTAAAGACATCCAAGTGGACAATTAAAAGATGTCTGACATGCGGCCGTATGTGGATTATGTGGGTAACTGTCGGCATCGGCGGATTCCTCTCCATGGGTATTATGTCCAACTTTATGCCCAAGTTTCTGGAGCAGGGCTACCAGCAGCCGGAAATTCTGCTGATGCTGCTCATCGCCGGCGTTGTGGCAATTCCGGGTTCTGCATTTATCGGATGGCTGGATGTAAAACTGGGTACCAAGGCTACGACAATTCTGATCAACGCTCTGGCAGTAATCGCTATTATCATGAACCTGACAGATGTGAGACCACTGCATTATGTGTCACTCCCGATTCTGGCTCTTATGCTGGGCGGTTCTTCCAACATGATGGTTTCCTGTACGCTGGCGATCTGGGGGCGGTATGATTTCCAGAATGCTTTCCGCGTAATTCAGCCGCTGAATGCGATTATGACAGGTATCGGTATTACGGTAGTAGGTCTGGTTGGCACCAACTTCGGCTATATGTCCGCTTACAGAGTAATGCTGGTAATGGCGATTGTCGCAGTGATTTTCGCGGTTCTGCTGAAGGTTGAGCCTATTGATGATGATGTCAGAAAACAGAATGACGATATGTTCGAGCAGAAATAAAACTGCAGAATGCTGTTTCTGCTGAGGAAGCAGGAAATGAAAAAGAGACTGTGAAAACGAGAAATCGTTTTTCACAGTCTCTTTTCGCCTGGAGGAAGCTTTTCGTCCGAAAACAATTATGTTACAATCTGTTGGAGAATATCAGAGAGGTGTTTGCCAAATATGAAAAACTATCTGGATCAGGCTTTAATTGAATATGGGAAATCGGACATTTATCCTTTTCATATGCCGGGGCACAAGCGGCAGAAGCTGGGAAACTGGAGTCCGGAGGAAATAGATATTACGGAAATTGAAGGGTTCGATAATCTTCACCATGCAGAGGGGATTCTCCTTGAAGGACAGCGCCGTCTGGCAGAATTATCCGGTGCAGATGAAAGTTTTTATCTGGTGAACGGAAGCACGGGAGGACTTCTGGCGGCGATCTGCGGATGCGTCCGGAGGGGTGACCGTATTCTGATCGGAAGAAACTGTCACAAGGCGGTTTATCATGCATCATATCTCATGGGGCTGCGGACGGAATATCTGTATCCGGAGGCTGCCTCCTTTGGTATCCAGGGCAGTGTGACGCTGGAGCAGGTGAAAAAAAAGCTGGAACAGTTTCCGGACACAGCTGCTGTGGTCATTACATCGCCTACCTATGACGGGATTGTGTCTGATATTGCATCACTGGCCGGAATTGTTCATGAGCGGGAAATTCCTCTGATTGTAGATGAAGCTCACGGCGCCCATTTCGGATATTCCGATGGTTTTCCGGAGAAGGCGGTGCGTCTGGGAGCGGATTTGTGCATTGAGAGTCTGCATAAGACGCTGCCTTCTTACACCCAGACGGCAGCGCTGCACATAAAGAGAACAGGCATCGGGGAGAAATACCGGTTTGATCCGGAACGGGTGAAGCGGTATCTGGGAATTTATCAGTCCAGTTCCCCTTCTTATATATTTATGGCAGGTATGGATCGCTGCGTGCGTATGCTGCAGCAGGACGCAAAAGTCTACGCAGATGCAGAAACCAGGCAGAACAGTCTGTTTGGAAAGTTTGAGCTGCGTCTGGAACAGTTTTATAAAGAATGCGGCAGACTGCAGTATGTGCAGGTATATCCCCGGTTTTCAGAAGCAGACCGGGGACGGAAAACAGAGGAAGGAATCTGGGCGAAGGATAATTCCAAAATCCTGATTTCGGCACAGAGGGCAGGAATGGACGGACAGCAGCTGTATGATTTGTTATTGGAGAAATATCATCTGCAGATGGAGATGGCTTCCGGCCATTATGCTACAGCGCTTACTTCGATTATGGATACGGATGAGGGCTTCGCCCGTCTGAGCCGGGCATTGGCCGAACTGGACCGGGAAGAAGCAGAAAGAAGAAAACGTCTGCAGCAGGAGAAGGCAGATTTGACGGGGCAGGAAGAGCAGAATGGATTTCGGGAGGACTGCAGTCCTCCTGTTCCCGTGGAGCTGTATCAGCCCCGCAAAAAGGAAATGGAACTTTCAGATGCCGTGGATGCGGAGACTTCGGAGATTTTACTTGAGCAGGCCGCAGGACACGTTTCGGCAGAATTTATTTATCTATATCCGCCGGGGATTCCCATAATCGCTCCGGGAGAGCTGCTGACAGAGCAGGTAATCAGCCAGATACAGGACTGTCAGAGACGCGGCCTGCAGGTGCAGGGGATGCGGGATCAGGAGGGAAGAATGGTACAGGTGGCAGACGATTTGCATGCTTTACAAATATGCGGGAAATCATTATACTGAATAATGCAGGAAGTGGAGAAAATTATGGGAAAAATATTTTGTCTTATGGGAAAAAGCGCATCCGGTAAGGATACAATATATAAAAAGCTGCTGGAGCGGGAGGATCTGCATTTAAGGCGTGTGATTCCCTATACCACCCGGCCGATCCGGTCCGGAGAAGCGGAAGGCGACGATTATTTTTTCCGGACGCTGGAAGAGGCTGCTCAGATGGAGCGGGAAGGCCGGATTATAGAGATCCGGGATTATCATACGATTCACGGACTGTGGAGGTATTTTACGGCGGACGATGGGCAGATCTGTCTGGAGAAGCACAGCTATCTGATGATCGGGACCCTGGAGGCTTACGGAAAAATCCGGGATTATTTTGGCGCCGGATCAGTTGTGCCTGTTTATGTGTGGGTGGATGACGGGGTGCGGCTTTCCCGTGCTCTGGCCCGGGAGCGCAGCCAGGAGAATCCGAAATATGCGGAGATGTGCCGGCGGTTTCTCGCAGATGAGGAGGACTTTTCCCCGGAGAAGCTTCGTGCCGCCGGGATAGAAATCGGATTTGAAAACCGCAGCGCAGAGCAGGTGCTGCAGGAAATTTCTGCTTATATAAAAAGGAAGGAGCCGGAATATGGCGGGATTTCGTGATATTGTCGGTCATGGACAGATTATAGCACATTTGAAAAACGCGATTTCAATGGATAAGGCTTCTCACGCCTATATTCTGGATGGCCCGGATCATTCCGGAAAACGGCTGATTGCCGAGGCTTTTGCCATGGCGCTGCAGTGCGAAACGGTGCAGAGGATTATTTTCGGCGGAGAAGAACCGGAGCAGGAGACACTGTTTGAGATTCCTGTGGAAACTGCGTCCGGCGTTTCGGAAGCTGCCCTGGAACGGGCGCGGGGAATAGAGCCCTGCCTGGAATGCCGTTCCTGCCGGCAGGCGGCGGGAAAAAACCAGCCGGATATTATTTATGTGACGCATGAAAAAACGGCTCTTTCCGTGGATGATGTGAGAAAACAGATTAATGAAGATATTTCCATAAAGCCTTACAGCAGTAAATATAAGGTATATATTGTAGATGAAGCGGAAAAAATGAATATTCAGGCGCAGAACGCTTTGCTGAAGACCATTGAAGAACCGCCGGGGTATGCGGTGATTCTGCTTCTGACCACCAATGCCGATGGATTTCTGCCGACGATTCGTTCCCGGTGTGTGATGCTGCATCTGAAAGCGGTGGAGGACAGTCTGAT
The DNA here is from genome assembly GCA_946491665.1 of uncultured Lachnospiraceae bacterium. Lineage (GTDB taxonomy): Bacteria > Bacillota > Clostridia > Lachnospirales > Lachnospiraceae > Eubacterium_I. Next base: position 7,043 of record CAMLYL010000021.1, read on the forward strand.
CCGGGAATTTCTTATGCGCCACTGTCAGATTCCTGATTATCAGGCGGATCTCTGTGTGGCATTTGCCCAGGGAAATGTAGGACAGGCTATGCTGCTGGCGTCTTCGGAGGAGTTTAACGAGCTGAAAGACTATGCGGTACAGTTAATCCGGAGACTGGGAGATATACCGGTATATGATCTGATTCAGGAACTGAAGCCGCTGAATGATTATAAGGAAAAGATTCAGGTTTTTTTTGATTTGGTTTTGCTTTTGTTTCGTGATGTGTTATTATATAAGGCATCCGGACAGGAGGAACGTCTGATTTTTAAGGAACAGAGTTTCGTAGTACGGCAGATTGCGGATCGGGGGTCTTTCCCGGGACTGAACAGAATACTGGAAGAAATCGGAACAGCGGGACGGCGGATTCGCGCAAATGTGAATTATGAGCTGACGCTGGAACTGTTATTGCTGAATATAAAGGAGAATATTGCATGATAAAGGTAGTAGGAGTCCGCTTCAGACAGGCGGGCAAGATTTATTATTTTGACCCAAAGAATCTTTCCATGAAGCGGGGAACTCATGTGATTGTAGAGACTGCCCGGGGGGTGGAGTATGGAACTGTAATTATGCCGCCGAAGCAGGTGGCGGATGATGAGGTGGTTCTTCCGCTGAAGGCGGTGATCCGTGTGGCAACCGCTGAGGACGACAGGATTGAAGAGCGGAATCATGAGAAGGAAAGGGAAGCATACCGCATCTGTCAGGAAAAGATAGAGAAACACGGACTGGAAATGAAGCTGGTGCAGGCGGAGTACACTTTTGATAATAATAAGCTGCTGTTTTATTTTACAGCGGACGGAAGAATTGATTTCCGGGAACTGGTAAAGGATCTTGCCAGCGTGTTCCGCACACGGATTGAGCTGCGTCAGATCGGCGTCAGAGACGAGACGAAGATTCTGGGAGGGATCGGCGTGTGCGGCCGGCCGTTGTGCTGTCATACGTATCTGTCAGAGTTTGCGCCGGTTTCCATCAAAATGGCAAAAGAGCAGAATCTGTCTCTGAATCCCTCGAAGATTTCGGGGACCTGCGGCCGTCTGATGTGCTGTCTGAAAAATGAGCAGGAGACGTATGAATATCTGAACAGCCGGATGCCTCATGTGGGAGATCGTGTGACAACTTCTGACGGGCTGAAAGGAGAGGTTCAGAACGTGAATGTTCTGCGTCAGCTGGTGAAGGTGATTGTGGATACCGGAGAGGAAAAGGAGGTCCGGGAATATCCGGTGCAGCAGCTGAAGTTTAAAGGCAAACGCCGAAGAGAGTCCGAGCGTTTGTCGAAAGAGGAACTGAAGGAGCTGGCTGCCCTGGAGGATAAGGGAGGGAAATCCAGGTTAAATGAGTAATCTGCTGCCGGGAGAGCGTATAGACGAGCTTCAGAGAAATGACTATAAAATTATTCAGAATCCGCAGAAATTCTGCTTTGGCATGGATGCCGTGCTGCTGTCAGGATTTGCCAGGGTAAAAGCGGGAGAAAGCTGCCTGGATCTGGGCTGCGGGAATGGGATCATTCCGCTGCTTTTGTCAGCAAAGACGCAGGGGCGGCATTTCACGGGGCTGGAGATTCAGCCCTACAGCGCGGATCTTGCCAGAAGAAGTGTGGCCCTGAACCATCTGGAAGAGCGGGTTCGTATTGTGGAAGGAGATATTAAGGATGCTTCAAGTATATTTGGAGCATCTTCTTTTCATGTGGTAACCACGAATCCTCCTTATATGACAGCGCAGCATGGAATCCCCAATCCGGATGAGGCAAAGATGATTGCCCGCCACGAGATTTTGTGTACGCTGGAAGATGTTATCCGGGAAAGCGCGAGGCTTCTGGTTCCGGGAGGACGATTTTATATGGTACACAGACCTTTCCGGCTGGCGGAGATTATTTCCCTCATGGTACATTATAAGATTGAACCGAAACGGATGCGGCTGGTGTACCCTTATGTGGATCGGGAACCCAATATGGTGCTTCTGGAGGGACTGCGGGGCGGCAGGGCGCGGATGACTGTGGAAAAGCCGCTGATTGTATTTCAGGAGCCGGGAAAATACACAGATGAGATAACAGAGGTTTACGGATATTAATATGGAGGGAAATGTTATGGCCGGGAAGTTATATTTATGCGCGACACCCATCGGGAATCTGGAGGACATTACCCTCCGTGTGCTCCGCACATTAAAAGAAGTGGATCTGATTGCCGCAGAGGATACGAGAAATTCCATCCATCTGCTGAATCATTTTGATATCCGGACGCCCATGACCAGCTATCATGAGTACAACAAGATTGAAAAGGCATATCAGCTGGCGGAGAAGATTCGTTCCGGAATGAATGTGGCTCTGATCACGGACGCAGGTACGCCGGGAATCTCTGATCCGGGGGAGGATCTGGTGAGAATCTGTTATGAGCAGGGTATAGAAGTAACGTCTCTGCCGGGACCAGCAGCCTGTGTGACGGCGCTGACTTTGTCCGGACTCCCCACCCGGAGATTTTCTTTCGAGGCATTTCTGCCCAGAGAGAAAAAGGAGCGGGCGGCAGTTCTGGAGGAACTGAAAACAGACACCAGGACGCTGATTATTTATGAAGCTCCGCATCATTTAATTTCTACATTAAAGGACTTGAATTTTGCTTTGGGTGAGCGTAGAATAGTTGTCTGCCGGGAATTAACCAAGCGGTTTGAGACCGCCTTCCGGACGACATTTTCAGAGGCCATTGCCTGGTATGAAGCCAATGAAGTACGGGGAGAATGCGTCATTGTCATTGAGGGATGTGACCGGGCCGCGCTGGTGCGGGAGCAGCAGCGCAGCTGGGAACGGATGACTGTGGCGGAACATCTGGAGTACTATACATCTCAGGGGATGGACCGCAAAGCGGCCATGAAGCAGGTGGCAAAGGATCGGGGTGTCGGAAAGAGGGAGGTTTATCAGCAGCTTCTGGTCAGTGATAAATAGTAATCCGGGGAGAGGATGAGTAGAGAAAGATGACGAAGGATATGACAAGCGGAAAACCTCTGCAGCTGATCTGGCAGTTTTCCATTCCGCTGGTTTTCGGAAATCTGTTTCAGCAAATGTATAATATGGTGGATACGATTATTGTCGGGAAATATCTGGGGCTGAGCGCCCTGACTTCCGTGGGAGCCACTGCGTCTATTACATTTCTGATTATCGGATTCTGTATGGGAACCTGCAGCGGCATGGGAGTTCCTGTGGCTCAGTTTTTCGGAGCGGGGGACTATACCGCCATGCGTAAATATGTGATGAATGCCGGGTATCTGGGGATCTTTATTGCCGCAGTGCTTACGGTACTTACCTGCCTGCTGTGCGGTTCGATTCTTACCTGGATGCAGACCCCGGCGGATATTTACCAGGGCGCTTATGATTATCTGTTTATTATTTTCCTTGGGATTCCGTTTACGATTTTGTATAATGTGGTGTCAGCGATTATCCGGGCAATGGGAGATTCCAGGACTCCTTTTTATTTTCTGGTTCTGTCCACCCTGCTGAATGTGGTGCTGGATCTGCTGTTTATTATTGTATTTCAGATGGGGGTGGCCGGGGCGGCGTGGGCTACGATTCTGGCTCAGGCCATAGCGGGCATCCTGTGTTTCTTTTATATGAAGCGGAAATATGATATTCTGACCTTTACGAAACAGGAGAAAAAGCTGGATATGTCCTGTATGAAGCGGCTCGCTGTAATGAGTGTTCCCATGGGGCTGCAGTTTTCGATTACCGCGATCGGAAGCATCATGCTGCAGAGTGCGGTGAATATTCTCGGTTCGGTTTATGTGTCCGCATATACAGCGGCAGTCAAGGTAAATCAGCTGGCAATGTGCCCTTTTGACGCTTTCGCCACAGCGGCCTCCACGTTTGGAAGCCAGAATCTGGGAGCGAAGCAGTTTAAGCGGATTCGTCAGGGGCTTTTTAACAGTGTTTTGATTGCCGTGATATATGGCGTTGCCATCGGAATTGTGCTGGTGCTGGCCGGTTCGAAAATAGCTCTGTTGTTTGTAGATTCCGGTGAAACGGTGGTTCTCGGTTATATTCAGCAGATGCTGAATTACAGTGGCTGTTTCTTCTGGCTGCTGGCATTTTTAAATTGTTTCCGGCTGACGATTCAGGGACTGGGATACAGTGTAATTGCCATGTTTGCCGGCTGCAGTGAGCTGGCAGCCCGGGGCGTGATGTCCCTGGCCGTAATCCCGGTACTGGGATTTACCGGGGTATGTCTTACCAGTCCGCTGGCATGGCTGGCGGCCAACTGTGTTGTAATCCCTGTATTTTTTGCAATTGTGCGCAGATTGGAGCGAAGATATACGGGAGTGGGGAAACCGCAGGTTCGTCATTCATAAAATTCAGCGAAATATTTTTTTAACAGGGGGAACGTGCATGGACCCATTTTCAGAACTGTCTGATGAAAGCCAGGGTCCGTGTACGCTTCCCCCATGATTTCTTCTGCATAATCTTTCAGAGACAGAAATTCCATATAGCCGATATAATATTTCAGATAGTGAGCCGGTTCTGCTGTAATCAGTTCAAAGATTTCCCGAATAACAGCTTCATCAGAAAATCCGTATCCGGAAAAGAAATCCCAGGTCTGATCGAAGGACCACCCGTCATAATGAATTCCCATATCCGCAGAGGCGTACAGACTTAAAATGGCAGACTGCTCCAGTGCAAGAACGTCGGCAAGCTCATCGGAAAGACCGGCATAATGATAGGAGAGCATTTCCACGTAGGTGGCCCAGCCTTCCGCGTATCCTGCCGGACCGAGAAGCGCCCGGATGGGAGAAGGAGCAGTGCTGCAGAAGGCTGCATTCTGATAGAGATGACCGGGATAGCCTTCGTGGGCCAGCGTGGTAAACAGCTGGAGACCTTCGTAGCCGCTCCCTCTGTTGATATAGATGGAATTTTCTGTAAAGTGATCCAGCGGAGATGTCAGATAAAAAGCAGGAGCCATGTAATCTTCCATTGCCTCGTCTACATATTTTATGGTGCAGCTGCAGTTCTCCACTGTAGGAAAGTCCTCCTGAATTTCATGATTCAGATGTTCCAGCATTTCCTCCGGAGTGCCGGAAAGAATGCCGTCGGAAGACTGATCCAGTGTTTCCAGTTCATCGGCCAGTTCCGGATGGCCGGCCAGGAGCGCGGCGGCTTCTGTCAGGTCAGCGGTACGCTGTTCTTCTGTGCGTTTCTGCAGGGTTTCTACAGAATCACCGCTGCCGGTAAAGGTTCTTACCAGATATTCATAATATTCTGTTCCGCGGGGGAGGCGGCAGAGCCCGGCCTGATTCCCGGAATTTTCTGCGGCATCAGCAGAGGAAGAGGAGGATCGGAAAACAGGGGAATAAAGTTCTGTCAAAGTATCAGCCAGATTTTGATAAGCGGGAAGCACTTCACCGATGAGAATTGCCCGGTTTTGTTCCTTATAGGCAGCTTTTTCATTTCTGGATAAGCTGTTTAATCCGTCTGTCTTTTCTTCGAAGGTATAGATCAGATAATTGTTGTCTGAGGAAGCCGCGAATTCACTGCACTGGGCAATGACTGTCTCTGCGGCAGAATCGGCCATGAACAGTCCGCGTTCCTGCTTTTCACGTTCATAGACACAGATGCTGTCGAAATAAGACGGGATGCTGGACAGGATTTCCAGGTAATCATTAATATCCTGAGAATCAGAAAAGGTATATTCCGCCAAAAGGACGGGAAGCTCCGACTGATCGCCGGTAGTGGGTCGAAGCGGTTCCTCATAATACAGAAAGGAAGCGGAAGCTGTTGTGTTATACAGAGTGTCTTCCAGAAGCTCCAGTGTGAGGCGGTTTTCCGGAGACAGTGCGCTGGTATCATATTCTTTCAGTGCGGCCGAAATGTTTTCGGACAGTGCGGCGGAAATGCGGAAATTCTCGGCAGAATATGAACCCAGCTCTGTATTGTACTGGGTAATACCGTGACTGGAGGGATCCTCCAGAGTGTAATGAAGCGTCAGGCCACTGGAAGAAACTTCCTGGCGGAAAAGATCCTCCATATATGCTTCGAAAGCATGATCAGCAGCGTTCTGGCCGCTTATGTATTCTGAGGAGAAGATAGAGGAGTCGTCAGAAAAATCTATTTGGGAGATCAGTGCGCACAGAAGAGCCAGGACGATCAGCCCGGCCGCCAGCAGCAGAGAAAATTGTATCTTTTTTTTATAACAGCGCATAATAATCCTTCATACAGGGTTTGTTTCATAAATATGCAGCAAAAGGCCTGTTTATACGGAAAGATATCTGATCACTTTCTTTCGGATTCCTTGCGCATTTTGTGGAAATCATGTATAATGACAGGGATTTTTAGAGGTCTGATATACGCTCTGTGCGATAGCCGGGGGCGAATTCTGAACATTTACGGAGGACCGTATGGAGGGATATGATACACTGTACGAAGTGTTGGTAAAGCTGTTTAACGAGATTATTGAGATCGAAGAAAAAGCGATTATTACAGAGGAATTTAAAGATATCTCCAATAATGATATGCATATTATTGAAGCCATCGGTTTGGGAGAACCCCGGAATATGTCCTCTCTGGCAAAAGATATGTCTGTTACAGTGGGAACGCTGACAACGGCAATCAACAGTCTGGTGAAAAAGGATTATGTGAGGCGTGTCCGCAGTGAGAAGGACCGCCGGGTGGTATTGATTTCACTGAAGGAAAAAGGGGTAAAAGCTTTTTATCACCATAAGCAGTTTCACGAAGATATGATCAGGGCCACGCTGGATGGACTGGATGAGGAACAGACCCGGGTGCTGGTGAAGGCGCTGACCAATCTGAGCAGCTTTTTCCGGGAGTATGGGAAATAGCATACGGGAATTTTAAGGAAAAAGCAACATAGAAAAATATTTCAGGCATAAAATGTAGAAACGGCAAAAGGAGCATGTGATATGCTTCAGTTTTTATGGGCCTTTATGATATTGATCGGCATTGTTTATGCAGCCGTGACAGGAAATCTGTCTGCGGTGACGGATGCGGCGCTGGATTCCGCCCAGGAGGCGGTATCCCTGTGCATTACCATGGCGGGCGTTCTGGCTCTCTGGGTGGGACTGATGCGGATTGCGGAGAATGCGGGAATTATGAGAGCAGCGGCAGATAAAATCTATCCGCTGCTTCATTTTTTATTTCCCCGGATTCCAAAGGAACATCCGGCTATGAAATCCATTGCGGCAAACTGTATCGCTAATTTTTTTGGCCTGGGCTGGGCGGCCACTCCGGCGGGGATTCAGGCGATGAAAGATCTGGAGGAACTGGAGGAAGAGCGGAAGGCCGCGGCGTCCGTTTATGGGGTAAAGCAGAGGAACCGGTCTGCAGGGAAGAAAAGGAATGAAAAGCGCCGGGGAAAAAGAGAGAAATCGGCTTCGACTGAAATGTGCGCGTTCCTGGTGCTGAATATTTCTTCCCTGCAGTTGATTCCGGTAACGGTAATCGCTTTCCGCAGCCAGTACGGTTCACCGAATCCCTCCGGGATCACAGGAGCAGCAATCCTGGCGACCTTCATTTCCACGATGGCGGCGACCCTGTTCATCAGAGTCATGACCTGGAGGGACCGGTGATATGGGACAGTTTCTGGTAGTGTTATCCGGCCTGGTCATTCCGGTCATGATTGTGGCGATTGTCAGCGCGGGACTGCTGGCGAAAAAAAATGTGTACAGTGATTTCGTGGATGGAGCGAAGGATGGCCTGAAAACAGCGGCGGAAATCCTGCCCACGCTGGCAGGACTGATGGTGGCGGTGGGGATTTTGCGGGCGTCCGGTTTCCTGGACTGGATTGCAGCGGGCGTCGGGATTCTGACGGAACGGATCGGATTCCCGGCGGAGTTGGTTCCGCTGGCAGTGGTGCGGATGTTTTCTTCCTCTGCGGCCAACGGGCTTTTAGTGGATTTGTATCAGCAGTTTGGGACAGATTCCCGGATTGGGATCATTGCCTCCATCATGATGAGCAGCAGTGAAACCATTTTTTATACCATGAGTATCTATTTTATGACGGTAAAGGTGAAAAAGACCCGGTGGACGCTGGCCGGGGCTTTAGTGGCAACCTTTGCCGGGATGGCGGCCAGCGTCCTGTTGGGGGGATAACGGATAGGATAAAATCTGATTTGCCAGGGAGCAGGGGCAGCACATGTGTGCCAGCCCCATATTGTTAGTTTATATAAGGAGAGATAATTTTGAAAAATCGGTTAAATTTCAACACAGACGTTGAAGGCGTCCATATTGGCGGTGCGTATATTTCCAACTGTATTTGCATCGCCAATGATATATGTTTCAGGGGCAAGAAAGCGGAATACGTCCAGCTTTTTCGGATCAGGATGAAGCCCAAGTGAAACAACAACCGTATCGCAGGACAGAATTTGTTCGATGTCGTTCCTTTGTATCGTTACAGAATTGGTGTGGATTTCTTTTATATCAGCCTGATCATAAAGCTGAATTTTCATCTCCTCACAGGTTGTTTTCAGCGTCTCGGCAAGAGAGTCCATAAGCTCTGTCAGTAATTGATCTTTGGGAAGTTTATCAATCAGAATACATTCATGTCCTTCCTTTGCCAGACCGATGGCACATTCTGTTGCCGATAAGCCGCCGCCGCAGAATATGACCCTGTGCCCAATAGGTTTCTGTTTCAGGTCAGCTTCTGTGATAGTTACATATTTCGCCAGCTTCAGTCCTGGGATTGGAGGAAGATTGTGCTCGGCACCGGTTGCTATAAGAAGTACATCTGGTTGAATTTCCCGGATCAAAGATTCATTAACCTCTGTATTGAGACGGATTTCTGCGCCGCAGTTTTGGGTTGTGATTCTGTCCCAGGCCAGATATCTGCGGTGATAATCTTTTGCATACAGGGAAGATGCTTCTAACATGCGTCCGCCCAGATGATCTGTTTTTTCGCAGAGAATTACGGAATGTCCGCGCTTTGCACATGTCTGGGCGGCCATCATTCCTGCTGGACCGCCTCCTGCAATTAGTACTTTTTTGGAGATATCAGATTTCGATATAAAATGATATTTTGTTTCCCTTCCAACTGCAGGATTGACCGCACAGCGGAGCGGATGTCCGACATTCGGAAAGGTGACACAGTCCAGACAGTGCAGGCAGGGACGTATTTTTTCTGCCATTCCCCGCTCGGCTTTGGTTACAAAATGGGAATCTGCGATCAGGTTTCTGGCCATGGAAACCATATCAGCCTTTCCTTCTGCTATAATTCTTTCCGCGGTCTGAATATCAGGAATATTTCCAACAACTGCAACCGGAATCTGTACATGCTGTTTGATGTATGCGGCAGCTTCTACATTCAGATTGCGCGGTTCAAGATAGGAAGGCATCATATAACGGACATAGTAAGGGTGCCAGATTAGACCGTTTGATATATTCACAATATCAATATATTCTGATAATGCGTTGATATATGCAACCTGGTCATCCCAGGTAGGGGATCCGGGAAGAAATTCATTCTGACTGATCCGAAATTCAATCGCCATCTGATTGCCAATTATTTCGCGGAGTGCTTTTGCCATTTGCAGACCAAAGGTCATTCGTTTTTCCAGATTTCCGCCATATTCATCCGTCCGTTGATTGGTAAGGGGGGAGAAAAAAGCACTGGCAAGGTTTCCATGTCCGCCATGGAGCATAATCATATCAAAACCAGCACGTTTTAAACGTTTGGCAGCAGCCTGAAATAAGTGGATTACATCCTCGATTTCCTCTTTTGTAATCTCGCAAAACTCGTTGGGATCCATGTCCGGTGTAACCCATGGAACCAAAGCTTTCATTCCTCCCAGAAATAAGGGATCTGCTATTCTTCCTGCATATTGCAATTCGCAGGAGATTTTCGCACCATAACGATGAGCTTCTTCTGCTAAAAGTGTCAAACCGGGAACATCAAAATCGTTTGTTACTGAGAGACATCCCATGTAGTCCCGCCCTCGGGAAAAATCCACCGGTGTGGAACCAATCGTAATCAGGGATACGCCGTTTCTTGCCTGTCCGCCGATGTATTCGATCAAATCTTGGGTGACACGGCCGGTTTCTGCGTCAGCATGTGCAGAAACCATGGGGGCAAAATGCAGGCGGTTTTTTAATGTGATCGGGCCGACGTTCAGCGGCTGAAAAACAGATGGGAAATCATGATTTTTTGCCATAATAAATACCTCCGTGAGAATATAAAATAGAACTGTCTTATTTTTGTAATCTCAGCATACGAAAAAACGAAGCACATTACAAACAATAAAAAAGTGTGGAAATACAACTAATACTTGTATGATCCGGAAAAATGGTCAAAATCAGGAATGCCGCATGAATTCCCCTGATATTCAGATCAGATGGCTCGGAAATGGGAGTGGCTATAGCAATCATTACAGACTCCGGAAGGCATAACCGCCCGGAAAATGCAGCGGAATGGCAGGAAGTGAGGATACCGTCATATTCTGACTTGAACTGCTCATTTTATTGTATACTCCAATCACAAAATTCAAAAGATGTGACAGTCAGAATAAGCAACTGAGAAATTCCTGTCAATAGTAAACCGCAGGAGTTCAGCTGGTTAGCCGGTTGTATTCTCTGCGTTCAATTTCACGGATAATATGGCGTTGCAGTTTTTCAGCGGCAGGATTCATGATAATACCCTTTTTCTGAACAATGTGGATAACATAAAAATGGGGATCATTTTCCAGATGCAATGTTTTCAGGGATTCTGAAAAAGTTTTCTTTTCAATGTGATCCGGACAGAGGACGATTCCCTGGTTTGTAGTAGCTAATGATAGAAGGAAATTGATTCCGGCGGCCTGATGGCAAATATGGGGAATAAATCCAAGTGCTCCGCAGACAGCCAGTAATTGTTTGGTGACATTGTAGTCTGCAGAAGAAGACAGGAAGACTTCATCCTTCAGATCTTCCAGAGAGACTGAATCCCGTTGGCTGAGGGGGTTGTCCTTGTGGACTACTACGAGGGTATCATTTCGGATTAATGGGAAAAACTCCAGCTGATCAGATGTTCCGGCGGCGCCGACAATAGCGAAATCCAGTTTATTTTCTATTAACATATTTTCGATGATGGTATCGTTGCTTAAAAGAGTGCTTAATTGATGATCATGGTTGGCACTTTGAAAGTCAAATATGATAGAAAGGGGAAAGGTATCTTCCACCCCTGCAGTAATAGCAATGGCAAGATTTTGTCCATTGATGTTCTTTTTCTGACGTATCTCTGTATAGGTTTCTGCTAATTCTTCTGTGATCACATGCCCGTGTTTTAATAAAATGTGTCCATACTCTGTCAGGGCGAGTCCCCTGGGAAGACGCTCAAATAGAGAGACCCCTAATTCTTTTTCAAGAATTTTAATAGACTTTGAAAGAGCCTGCTGTGTAATGTAGGACTTTTGGGCAGCTTTTGAAAAATTCAATTCCTGTGCAACAACCAGAAAATGCTGCAGTTGCCGAAATTCCATAAAATCCCTCCCTGTAGATCTGATAACGATTGTACATGACATTAGTGTAATTTGTTGAAGTAGGATTGTCAATAAATAAGGATGGTTATGGTTGAACTGTTTAAGATAGTATTTGATCTTTTAGTTGTACCTTCACAAAATATGGTTTGTTGTTTGCCGCTTTTGCTTATGCTATGATTTCGTTAACAGATCATATGATTTTATGTTAACGTTAACAGTCGGCATGTAGGAAAGGAGGTATTTTATGCATAGGAACAATGTTAAATTTTTTATCCACTGTATTATTACGGTGGTGATTTTTCTGGTCATTTCCAGAATTCCGCTGACAGAACCGTTGACGGAACAGGGGATGCAGGTAATTGGGCTGATTGTGGCATTTGTATATGGGCGTATTGCTATTGATGCTGTTGTTCCCAGTCTGATTGTTTTGTTTTTGTACGCGACAACCGGGCTGAATACAGTCCAGGGGGCTTTTATGGCAGCAGGAGGACATGCAGCTGTTATGATGGTGCTGGCCTTGATGATGCTTGGCGCTGTTATGAATCACACAGGGCTTGCGGAAGCACTGGCAAAGAGGATCGTCAATACGAGGCTGGCATCAGGAAGACCTTGGGTGTTGACATTGTGCATTTTACTGGCAGCGGCCATTCCATCTATGTTTTTAACGGCGATCCCGGTGCTGATCATTGTATGGGGGATTGCGAAAGAGATTTTTCATCTTGTAGGATATGAAAAAGGTGAGAAATGGCCGGCTCTTATTATGTCAGGTATTACAGGGGCAGCCACACTGGCAGTCAGCGCGATGCCGTTTTCTATGGGCGTTGTAACTGATTTTTCCATTTTTGCGAATCTGTATGGTGAGGGAACCACCATTCCTTCTATTCCGTTTATTACAACCTCATTGGTTCTATGCGCCCTGTTGTTGGTTTTCATGCTGCTGATCATGCGTTTTGTTTTCAGGCCAAATGTAGAGAAACTGAAAACTTATCAGGTGCAGGATAAAGTAGAACCTTTTACACGGGATCAGAAACGTGCATTGGTGCTTCTGGTTATTTTTGTGGTCATTGTATTAATGCCTGATATTCTTCCGACAGCGTCTCCGCTGAAGCCGATCGTGGCTCAGTTCGGTACTATGGGCGGAGGATTCCTGATTGTGCTGATTGCCCTTTTGATCAGGAATAAAGACGGTTCCCCCTTTATTACTATGCGGGATATCGGAAAAGGTGTTATGTGGGATCTGCTGATTATGATCTGGGCACTGATGGTAGTATGTGGAAGTCTGACCAATCCGGAGCTTGGAGCAAGTACATTTTTTGCTAATCTGCTGACGCCGATTGTAGAAAAGACAGGATCCTTCGGATCCTACGCAATCCTGCAGGGAGTATCGCTGTTTGGTACAAACTTAATGGACAATGCAGTTGTAGGCATGACTATGGCTTCTATTATCAGTATGACAGGAACGAAACTTGGAATTTCCGCTGTGGCAGTGTTCTGTTTTATCATGCACTCCGCGGAATACGGTGTTCTGCTGCCAAGCAGTTCACCTCTTTCGGCGATGACTTATCAGCAGACAGAAAGCAAGTGGATCACCAAAAAAGACATATTTATCACAGGGCTTTTCTGGATGGTTGCCGTATATATTATTGTGGCTCTGATCGGATTCCCGCTGCTCAGATTCCTTGCGTAGGTCAGATAAAAAGTATGTTATATCGATATACTTAAATATGCTAAAAAATAGGAGGATAGATTTTATGGCTAAAAGAAGAGAATACACCGTTCCTGAACCAAAGTATAAGATGATCGTAGAAAAAGATGTCATGGTAACGGCTCGAGACGGAGTAAAACTGGCAGTCGATGTATACCGGCCGGACGCGCCGGGGGCTTTCCCGGGTTTGTTTACGATTTCTGTGTATGGGAAAGACACACAGACATTTGATACGCCGCCTCAGGAGTTTGGAGGATCTTTATTTGAGGCTTCTATCGAGACCGGCGATCCGGAGTTTTACGTATCCAGGGGATACTGTTTTGTTATCGGTGATTACCGCGGTATCGGCAGTTCTGAAGGCGAGATGCCGGGTATGTTTTCCAAATACGAGGGTGAAGACGGTTACGATATCATCGAATGGATGGCCGAACAGCCCTGGTGCAATGGAAATATCGGCGGAACCGGAACCTGCTATTTCGGATTTACGCAGCTCATTATAGCAGAGCAGCAGCCGCCGCATTTGAAATGTATCGCGCCTTTTGAACTGAATTATGACGACTTTTATGAGAGAGGTTTTTATACCGGCGGTGTATGCCATCTGATCTGGTACTGTCTCTATACAGGTACCAATCCCTGCCGTGTGGGACTGGCGCCTAAAAATATTGTCTCTGCAGTAGAACAGGAAGAAACCCCGGAGGAGTTCAAACGGATGGTGGAAGAAGCATGCAAAGATCCGGATTTAAAACAATATCCGTATCTGTATCAGCTTCTTCGTTATCCTTATAAAAATCCTATTGTTTTTGATCTGCTGCTGCATAAGCTGGACGGAGAATGGTATCAGAAACGTTCTTATGGCAATTATCTGGATAAAGTCAATATCCCGACATTTGTGGGCGGACCCTTCCACGGCCCGTTTGGGGTGGCCCAGACATCGGTATGGAATAAACTGACCAATACGCCATATAAGAGACTGCATATGTTCCGTGATATGGATCCGCGTCCATGGAATTCGCATAGAGAAGAGCTGATCCAGTGGTATGAATACTGGCTGAAAGGCATTGATACCGGAATTATGGAAGAACCGATCTGCATCGTGGAAACCTGCGGCGGAGATACGCTGGAACTGGATAACTGGCCTCCGAGAGAAGAAGGACTGGTAGGGCAGAAAACATTTTATTTAGGACAGAAAGAAAAACTGCTTCCTCAGTTTCGGATGGATCTGAATATGGATGAACCGGACAGTTTTCTGCAGCGGCCGCTGTTTATTTCCGAAGAACGGGGAAAACTCTGCTATCGGACGGCGCCGCTGTCGGAGGATTTGCAGATCGTAGGGTCACCGGTATTGAAATTCTACGCATCCATCGATCAGCCGGATACCACCTGGAGGATTGATATGTATGAAGGCGGGCATCAGAGTCCCTGGCCGATCACAAAAGGCTGGCTTCGGGCATCTCTCAGAAAACGTGTTCCGGAACAAGACACTTTCTGGGAGCTGAAGCATGACGCTACAAAATTTGATTATCCGGTTCCGGGAGAGATTTACGAATACGAAATCATGTTCCGGCCTACAGCCCATATTTTCCGTGCGGGTTCATCCATTGAGATTGAAATCAGTTCCATTGATATTCCGTCGGATGAGACAAGTTATGATGAAATGTGGCATCTTTGCAAATGCCAGACTTGTCTGCATAAGATCTATCGTGACAAAGATCATTTTTCAACGCTTACGCTGCCGATCCTGCTGAAATCAGACAGGCAGTAAATCAAAGCCAACAGGAAGTATGTGGAACGAAAAAGCACATTGTTCCACATACTTTTTTGCTTACGCAACTGAGGAATCCGCTTTGGATCTTGGCTGTGTCAAATACAAAAAACAGGAGAGATGAATATATGTTAAAAAATCCCGGAAAAGAACTGCGCAGGCTGCTGTGTGAGGAGGAGATCCTGATGGCTCCCGGTTTTTATGACGGAATATCTGCCAGAGTGGTAGAACAGGCCGGATTTTCAGCCGGATATCTGACAGGAGCCGGTATAGCCGGAAGCCATCTGGGGGAACCGGATATCGGTCTGACAAATGGATCCGATGTAGCGGATGTGGCGGGCAGGATCGCGGTAAAATCAAACATCCCTTTTATTGCGGACTGTGACACCGGTTATGGGAATGAATTAAATGTGATCCGGACCGTATGGGATCTGGAACGGGCCGGAGCAGCGGCGGTCCAGTTTGAAGATCAGGCAGCGCCGAAAAGATGCGGGCATTTAAGCGGCAAAAGCTGTATTCCCGCGGAAGAATTTGTCAGAAAGATTAAGGCGGCCTGCAGAGAAAAAATATATGAAAACACTGTAATAGTCGCTCGTACAGACGCCAGAGCGGTTTATGATCTGGATGAAGCGCTGCGGCGGGGCGAAATGTACCTGAACGCAGGCGCGGACGTATTGTTTATTGAAGCGCCGCAGACACTGGAAGAAGTCCGAAAGATCACAGAAACATTCAAAGGAGAGCCATTGCTGACCAATCAGGTGATCGGCGGGAAAACCCCTCGTCTTTCGGCAAAAGAGGCCGGAGAGATCGGTTATAAGATCATTATTTATCCGGATGTGCTGCCCTACTGCGCAAGCGTTGTATTCCGCAGAGCTATGGATAAGATCATGGAAACAGGAGAGAGCTGGGACGCGATAGAAGATGTTCATGACAGTCGCGACCTGTTCCGTACAATGGGCATGAAAGAATGGCGCGAGAAAGAAAATATACAATAAAGCAGCAGACAAGGAGGATATGAAAAAATGGAAAAAAATTTATCAATATCAGAACAGATCGCAAATATCAGTGTTGGATTAAAGTATGAAGATATTGATGAGAGAACGATTGAAAACGCGAAAATATTTATGCTGGACTGTCTGGGATGTATTTTATCAGGGTCACAGATTGAAAACGCGAAGGTGATCCGAAAATCTGCGGCTGACATTTCAGAAGGCGGTTCCTGTACGGTTTTTGGAACCGGGCAGAAAGTAAACGCTATGATGGCGGCGCTGGTAAACGGTACTGCCGGACACAGCCAGGATTATGATGACGATCACAGAGAAGGCACCCAGCATGCGTCCGTGGCAGTGCTGCCGGCGGTGCTGGCTCTGGCGGAAAAATACGGATGCAGCGGAAAGGATGTGCTTTTGGCGTATATCATCGGTTCGGATGTGACGATCCGTGCAGGAGAAGCCTTTGAAGGGACTTCCTATTATGCCGGATGGCATCTGACCGGAACCTGCGGCGTTATGGGAGCAGCGGCAGGCGCCGCGAAGATCCTGGGATTGAATGCCCGTCAGACGGTAGACGCCCTGGGCGTGGCCGGTTCAGCTGCCGGCGGGCTCGGCGCTTTTAATTCCAATGGTTCCTGGACCAAGCGGTTTCATGCCGGTCAGTCGGCAATGAACGGTGTTTTGGCGGCAGCTATGGGACGCGATGGATATTTTGCGCCTACGGCTGTTTTTGAAGATAAAGACGGATTTCTCAATTGTTTTTCATTTAAAGGCTGGTCAGCAGATGACGCGATACTGCCAAACGGCATTCAGAACCCGGCCAGATTAACGGATGGATTCGGGACAAAGTGGGAGATGGCAGATAATTCCATCAAACTGCACTCCTGCTGTCGGTTTACCAATAATTTCTGCGACTGCGCTATCGATATCCATGACCAGGGATGCGACTGGACCAAGATCAGGTCGATCCATGCGGAATGCAATAAATTTACGGACGCGAAGCTGTGTCATCCGGTGGAAGTAAAACGGCATCCTCTGAATCCGGTAAACGCGCAGTTTTCACTGTTTTATGAAATCGCCTGCGGTCTTGTCAAAGGCGAAGTGCTTCCGGAATCCTTTACAGAAGAAGCGATCAAAGATGAAAGACTGTACGGACTGTGCGACAAGATCACCTGGGAGATCAACGATGATTTTGAAGCGGTGTATCCGGACCGTTATCCGGCGAAAGTTACGGTTACCATGGAGGACGGGAACACTTATACAGGAGAAGTGGCTTATCCGAAAGGAGATCCGGAATATCCCGCAACCTATGAAGAGGTGGTGAAAAAATTCCGGGCCAATGCCGCAAATACCATCGGTTCTGTAAAAGCGGAAAAGATCATCAGTCTGGTAAAACAAATCGAAGATGTAGAAGATATCAATGAACTGATCGCCTGTATGTATTAAAAATCCGAAGGGAGGTGCATGCGGTGTATTCCAGAGAAGTAACAGCTTTTCGCGCCTGCATTTATCGTGCGGGTACCAGCAAGGGAATCTTTTTGCATATGAATGATCTGCCTCAGGATGCGCAGACCAGAGATAAGGTGATCCTGGCAATGTTCGGGAGCCCTGACAAGCGTCAGATCGATGGGCTGGGCGGCGCTCAGGTGCTGACGTCCAAACTGGCGCTGGTAGGACCGTCCAGTGTCCCGGGAGCAGATGTGGATTATATTTTCGGTCAGGTGGATATTGATCATGCTTACATTTCCTATTCCGGATTGTGCGGCAATATTTCCGCGGGAATCGGACCATTTGTTATTGAAGAAGGACTGGTCAGAGCCGTGGAACCTGTGACAAAGGTAAGGATCTACAGTAAAAATACGGATCAGATTTATGTCGCGGAAGTGCCGGTAAATGACGGGCATCCGGTGATCGGAGGAGACTATGCGGTTGCGGGAGTTCCGGGAACCGGCGCGAAATTAAATATTGACATGGCCGGATGCGCAGCTTCCTGCCGCATGGGACTGCTTCCTACAGGCAGGCCCAAGGATGTTTGGACGGTTCCGGGATATGGACCTTTGGAGGGTTCTATGGTGGATGCGGTAAATCCATGCATATTTGTAAGAGCCAAAGATCTGGGACTGAAGGGAACAGAGAGAAAGTCGGGCGATCTTTCCGAAGAACAGGCCCATCTGCTGGAGGAAATCCGAAAGATTGGATTTGAGATCCTGCATAAAAAATATAATCCGTTGGACGCTGTGCCATTTGTGGCTTTTGTGTCGGAACCAAAGGACTATACGGATTACCTGACCGGCAGGACTATTTTAGAGAGGGACATGGATTTCCTTTCCCGGGTATGGTTCCTGGGTCAGATCCATCAGACCTATCCCGGCAGTATTTCCTGCTGCAGCGGAGCGGCTGCGGTGATACCGGGTACGGTCGTGTCCGATATCCGGGGCATGCAGCCCCGGGCGAATGTCAGGATCGGACATCCGGGAGGAATCATTGAAGTGGAGGCTGTCTGCGGACAGCATGAAGACGGAAGTCCGAAAATAGAACGGCTTTCTTATGGACGGACAGCCAGAAGAATCATGGATGGATATTGTTACGTCCCGAACAACAGATTTATGGAATGAGGTGGACTGGAAATGAAAATGACAATGTCGCATAAGATACTGGCAAAACATGCGGGGATCAGTCAGGTGCGTCCCGGGGATATCGTAACCTGCAGGCCGAACTGGGCGGTTGTCCATGATATGTTTTTCAATGTGGACGGACAGGATCTGTACAAAAAAGTTGACCGTTTGGATCATCCGGACCGGTGCATTGTATTGCTGGATCATGCGGTTCCGGCACCGACGACCCGTGATGCGGTGGGAGCAGTCTATGCCAGGGAATTTTGCGCAAAGCATGGAATACGGGATTTTATAGATGTAGGTGATCACGCAGTGATCCATCAGGCAATGGCGGAGTGGGGATACGCGGCGCCGGGCAGGCTTCTGGTAGGCGCGGATTCCCATACCTGTTCCTCTGGAGCTTTTAATTGCGCGTCACGGGGACTTGGTCCGGCTGACATGACATACGTGTTCTGCACGGGAGAAACCTGGCTTACGGCAGCGCCTACGATTTTATACCAACTGTCAGGAGAACTGCCGAAAGGGGTGACCGGAAAAGATGTCTTTTTGTACATTGCCGGCATTTACGGTGACGCAACGGGTATGAATGTGGAATTTTCAGGTCCCGGGCTTGCATCCCTCAGCATTTCACAGCGGCAGTCGATTTCTACGATGTGCGCGGAGATCAATGCGGAATTCGCGATCTTTCCCTGTGACGACCGGCTGCGGACCTATTTGAAAGCCCGGGGGGATAAGGATATTGATCCGGTAGAACCGGATGCGGACGCAGAGTATTATGATATCCGCCATATCAATCTTTCGGATATGGTTCCCTACGTGGCAAAACCGGATTTTATTCCCGGGAACTGTGTTCCTGTTACCGAAACAGAAGGGATCAAAATAGATCAGGTTGTAGTAGGATCCTGCTCCAACGGAAGGCTGGAAGATTTCAGGATCGTGGCGGATCTGCTGAAGGGAAAACATATTGCGAAAGGAGTTCGGATGATCATTACGCCGGCTTCCCAGAGAATCTATCTTCAGATGATCAGAACCGGAATAGCGGAAACCCTGACAGAAGCCGGCTGCGTGATCACCAATGCGACATGTGGATGTTGCTATGGCGGACATATGGGGCTGCTGGGCCATGGAGAAAGATGTTTGTCTACAACAACCAGAAACTTTAAAGGACGTATGGGAGCAGCTGACAGCGAGGTAATGCTCTGCAGTCCGGCAACTGCCGCAGCCAGCGCGCTTACCGGTGCGGTTACGGACTGTCGGAAATATTTATAGAAAGATGAGGGGGTCATATGATCAAAAAAGGAAAAGTATGGATATTTGGCGATGAGATCAATACAGATCTGATCTTTCCCCACAGCGCGTTTCGGTCAGATCCCGAAGAACAGTGCAGGCTTTGTATGAGCGACAACAGGCCGGGATGGTCCGATCAGGTACAAAAAGGAGATATTCTGATCGCCGGGAAAAATTTCGGAACAGGATCTTCCAGACCGGGAGCAGTGGTGCTGAAACGCCTGGGTCTGGCAGGTATGGCCGCGGAAAGTTTTAACGGATTGTTTTTCCGCAATTGTATCGCGTACGGGTTTCCTGCCTTAACGGTTCCGGGGATCACAAAAGCTTTTGCGGAAGGGGATGAAGCGCAGATTGATTTCGGAAAAGGAACCGTGACAAATCTTCGGACGGGAGAGGAGCTGACAGGGAATAAATTGCCCAAAGAGATGCTGGATATTTTAGAAGCGGATGGTATTGAAGGGGTTTTAAAACAAAAAGGATACATCAGATAAATATTATAATACAGGGAGGCGCCGGATGGATACATATAAAATCATTCCCCTGTGTCTTGGACGTATTTGGAGGCCCAGGTCCAATATGGTTTACGGAAGCGGTGACGACACGGTTACAGCGTATCCGCTGATTTCTTATTACATAGAGGGAAACGGGCATCAGATCATTGTGGATACTGGGGGAACTGCTCCGAACGGAGAAAAATGGATGCCTTATGAGCGAAAAAGTGATGAGAGTATGGAAGCCCAGCTTAAAAAAACAGGCGTGGATCCCGGGGATATTGATACGGTGATCCTGACCCATCTTCACTGGGATCACGCGGGAAACAACGGACTTTTTGCAAATGCGAAATTTTATGTACAGCGTCTGGAGTGTGAGGATTTAAACCGGCCCGGCGTAGATACGGCTGTGGTATCCAAAACAAGTTATATCCCGGTGGACGGAGATAAAGAACTGTATCCGGGGATCCGCCTGATCCTGGCGCCGGGACATTCTGCAGGTATGCAGTGCGTGCTTGTTTCAGTTGCGCAGGGCAGGTATCTGCTGACCGGGGATCTGATACCGCTGTACGAAAATTGGGAAGCAGATCCGAAAATTCCAAATGGCGGGATGTATGATCTGGAGGTAATCACGGAAAGTATACGAAAAGTGGAGAAGATCTGTGATCAGATTCTTCCGGGGCATGACGGCAGAGTGTTTGAGCGGTTGGTCATGAAGAAGACGGTGAGAGGAAATGAAAGAAGTGTGGTTCCCAAGAGTCCGGAACAATGGAAAAGGTTAAAAATTGCGCCGGAATATTATGAGTAAAATCAGTTACATATAGAGCGGTAGAGCAGTGTATAAATATAATAGGAAATCGTGGGGAATATATTTTTGCCCCTGGCAGAAAAGAAGCCGATATGATTCAATCGAATCATATCGGCGTTCCTTGTATGAAATCATACGTTTTCCAACAGTATTGGAACTGTTACATTTCTAATATAAGAATTTACTCTGCGATGTAGGGCATCAGAGCTACGTGACGGGCTCTCTTAATAGCCACGGTGATCGCACGCTGATGTTTTGCGCAGTTTCCTGTGATTCTTCTGGGAAGGATCTTGCCTCTCTCAGAAATGTATCTCTTTAACTTGTTTACATCTTTGTAATCAATTACATTGTCTTTGCCACAGAATACGCAGACTTTTTTTCTTCTGCGGCCGCCTCTTCTCTTCATGGGAGAATCGCTTTTTCCATCCTTATTGTAAGCCATGATTGTTTGCCTCCTTTTTGAACGTGTTTCTGTTCATGCAGGTATCCCCGGAGGGGATTGCCTTCTTTTAGTTAAATGGTAATTCTTCGTCAATGCCGTCCGGAATATTCATAAATCCATCGCTGATGGCATTGTCGGGTGACGGTCTGTTATCCATGGGAGCGAACCCGCCGCCGTTATTGGCGCTGGCTGCTTTGCTCTCGCAGAATTCATGCTCTTCCACGATGACGTCTGTGGTGTATACCTTCTGTCCGTCGCGGTTGGTATAGCTTCCGGTCTGAATTCTGCCGACAACAGCGATCTTCATTCCCTTGCGCAGATAGCGCTCGGCAAAATCGGCCTGCTGCCGGAATGCGGTACAGCTGATAAAATCGGCTGTCTGCTGACCGTCATTTCCGTCTCTCCGTCCTCTGCGGTCTACAGCAAGTGTGTATCTGGCAATGGCCATGGACTGGTCATTCTGAGAGTAACGGATCTCGGGATCTCTTGTTAAACGTCCCATTAAAATAACTTTGTTCATAGAAACCTCTTTCTGATTATGCCTCGTCTTTTCTGACGATCAGGAATCTAAGCACGTTGTCCATGATACGAACGTTTTTCTCTACCTCTGCAGGCACGGTACCAGCAGCATCGAACTGGATGAAGTAATAGAAGCCTTCACTCATTTTCTGGATCTCGTAAGCTAATTTTTTCTTACCCCAATCCTCAACTTCTGTTACTGTGCCGCCAAAACGTGTAATGTAATCTTTTGCCTTGTCAACAACGGCTGCTCTGGCGTCATCTTCGATCTTGGCACTAACAATCAATGCTAATTCATATTTGTGCATGCTATTCTTACCTCCTTTTGGTCTATTGGCCCTCTAATTAGTGTCCGAGAGCAAGGAACTTGTATATCACAAGTTAGAATCATAGCATATTTTGAGTGGTCAGGCAAGAGGTTTTTTTAAATCTCTGGTATTCTTTTCGACCTGTTTCCGGGGAATCATAATCTGATGGCCGCAGCCGCAGCATTTCAGACGGAAATCAGCGCCTACCCGCAGAATTTCCCACTCAAAACTCCCGCAGGGATGTTTCTTTTTCAGTTTTACAATATCTCCGACTTCATATCTATATGGCATAACGCAGTCTCCTGTCTTAAACTTTCAGCTGAGAAAAAACTTTTCCGATGGAATCCTGGATCAGCAGGTTGGCCCTGCGGTCCATGGGGGTGGCAGATTTGTTGATCAGAACCAGCTTGTCGCCCCGATAATAATCGATCAGACCGGCTGCGGGATAGACGGCCAGGCTGGTGCCTCCGATAATCAGCATATCCGCGCTGCTGATGCAGGAAATGGATTCCCGGATCGTATCTGTGTCCAGACCCTCCTCATATAAGACTACATCCGGCTTGATCTGGCCGCCGCAGTCACAGATGGGGACGCCCTCCATTGCCTTGATCTGCCGGGCATCGTAAAATTTTCCGCACCTGAGACAGTAGTTGCGGTGAACACTGCCGTGAAGCTCCAGTACCTTTTTACTGCCTGCCGCCTGGTGAAGCCCGTCTATATTCTGGGTGACAACCGCTTTCAGCTTTCCGGCTGTTTCCAGTTCGGCAAGCTTTAGATGCGCGGCGTTGGGTCTGGCATCCAGCTCCAGCATTTTGTCGCGGTAAAAGCGGAAAAATTCATCTGTTTTTTCCATATAAAAGGTGTGGCTTAAGATCGTTTCCGGAGGATAGTCATACTTCTGATTATACAGACCGTCCACGCTGCGGAAGTCCGGAATGCCGCTTTCTGTAGAGACGCCGGCACCTCCGAAAAAAACAATGTTTTCGGATTCGTCGATCCATTTTTGGAATAATTCCATGTTGTTCATATATTTTTCACACCTTTCTATTAATATGGGAAATGTTTGAGTATACTAAATTATATCATATTTTGGTCGTATGTGGCAGAAAAGGATTGACAGAATTTTTCATTTGCTATTTAATATGGTATTGTAGTTAAGGATGTGTAAAATACTTATGAAGACAATAGAGGAAAACGAACATGCATTTTGAATTGGCAGGAAAGAAAGTTCGGCTGCTGGCTGCGGCCGTCACGGCTTTTATTATTATTTTTGTGGCTGTAAACCGGAATCTTTATCTGGATCCTGAACTGGAACTGGATTATGGCGCGCTTCTGTTTGTTTTGTCCATGCTTGGAGGTGTTGCCGCAGGACTTTTCATTGCGATAAAATCCGGAGTGGATGAAAAGCATAAAAAACTGGTCAACACCATAATGTTTTTTATTATGCCCATTTTTTCCATGCAGATGGTAGAGTGTTTCAACGGGAATTTTATCTGGAACTTTTCCGTTAAAACAGGGCTGGCAAACTATATGATATATCTGGTATTTTATCTGATCTGTTATCTGATTTCAGGCAGATATCATCTGACCGGACTGATTGTAAACATTTTTCTGTTTGTCTGGTCGCTGGTCAACTATTTTGTGGAGCTTTTCCGGGGGACGCCGTTCGTACCGATGGATATCCTGAGTATCAGGACGGGCTTAAGTGTATCTGACGGCTACACATATTCGCTGAGCTGGAATATTATTCTGGGTACGATCATATTCCTGCTGATCTATCTGATCAATAGAAGAATTGTTAATATCAGGCCGGAAAAAATGAAATTCAAAGTGCTGACCCGGTGCGGCGCCGCGGCATATCTGGCGGCAGTGCTGATATCATTCTTTTTTACAGAGTTTTCCACGAATACCGGTTATAAGCCGGATTTCTGGAATCAGGCCAGAGGATATCATAATACAGGTTCCTTTTTCAATTTCTGCCTGAATACAAAGTATCTGGTGGTAGGAAAACCGACCGGATACGATGCTTCCCTGGTGGCGGATTATGTGGACAGTACACTGGAGGATTATGGAGTAGATCCGGACAGTGACGTATCTACGAATATTCTGACCGGTGAGAACAATTATACGGCGTCTGCAGACGGGAAAAAGCCCAATATTATTTTTATTATGAATGAGTCTTTTGCGGATCTGGGCAATCTGGGAGATCTGGAGACGAATGAGGACTACATGCCCTTTATTCATAATCTGACTGAGAATACAATTAAAGGATACCTTTCCATGCCGGTATTTGGCGCGGGAACCAGCAACAGTGAGTTTGAAGCGCTTACCGGGAATACCATGGCCTTCCTTCCTTCCGGCTGTAATGTATACCAGTCCTATATTAAGAAGGAAACGCCTTCTATCGTATCTGCGCTGGAAACACTGGGATATTCCAGAACCGCTTACCATCCCTATTACGGAAGCGGATGGAACCGGGAGCTTGTGTATCCGCTGCTGGGCTTCACTGATTTCATCAGTCTGGAGGATTTCGTAGATCAGAATACTCTGGATACCTATCAGCAGAATGGAGATGTGGAGGAGTATGAAGCGCTGCTGGCGCAGCAGTACCCGGGTGAAAGTATTCTTCTTCGCCGTTTTGTCAGTGATTCCTACGATTACCGGATGGTGGAGGATATGTATGAGAACCGCGATACCTCCCAGCCGTTCTTTATCTTTAATGTGACGATGCAGAACCACGGCGGTTATTCGGTGGCTTACCGGAATTTTGATCAGCAGATTAAGATCACCAATATGTCCACCTTCTATCCGCAGGCGGAGCGCTATCTGTCGCTGGTAAAAGAGTCCGATTCGGCATTCCAGGAACTGGTGGAGTATTTCAGCAATGTGGATGAGCCTACGATTATCTGCATGTTTGGCGATCACTTTCCGTCAATTGAGGACGAATTCTATGAAGAACTTCTGGGCACGAGTCTGGATGAACTGACTACGGAGCAGGAACAGCTTCGGTACGCGACTCCGTTTGTGATCTGGGCGAATTATGATATTCCGGAGGCAGAGGTAGATAATATCAGCGCGAATTATCTGTCCACACTGCTGATGCAGACTGCAGGGCTTCCGATGACTCAGTACAATAAATATCTGGCAGTTCTGTATCAGTCTCTGCCGGTGATCAATACGATCGGTTATATTGATTCTGAGGGCAGTTATTATGAGCGGGGATCCAGTACTCCGTATGATCAGATTCTGAATGAATATAACTGTATCGAGTACAATGCGCTGCTGGATAAGACGGATCGGGATGATTCGCTGTTTTATCTGGAAGAATGAAAAGAACCGGCTGAGGATGCCGGTAAATAAAAGAAGAGACAGAGGGCATATCATATCAGCCTGCATGTCTCTTCTTTTTTGAAAATGGAGTTTGGGGAGACTAATTCAAAAACAAAAAATCTTTCTTCTTTGCATGATCTGTGGTATACTGACTACATATGCATTGAAAAGAGGAAGGTTTCAGAGGATGGATCATAAAAACAATAGTGGCATCAGGCTGAAGGGGAAACTGAAGAATTATATCCTGACGCCTGTCCTGCTGACGATACTGTTCGCGGGACTGGACGTCTGGATGTATTTTTTAAATGTTGCGGCAGGTCTGCTGTGTACGGGTTTTGTGGCGGTGTATCTGGTTGTGGTACTTCTGCTGTATCGGAGAAATAAGACCATCATTTTTAATGAAATGATAGACTTTGCCACACAGTACAGTACCGTGCAGCGGAGACTTCTGGAGGAGTTCGAAGTTCCTTATGCAATTCTGGATCAGAACTGCAGACTCATGTGGATGAACCGGGAGTTCCGCGAGATTGCCGAGAAGGAAAAGGGTTATCATAAATCGGTTACCGGTATTTTCCCGCAGATTACCAAAGAACAGGTGAATAAGGCGGATCATGTAAATATCAGGGTCTGCAGAGAAGAGCGGATTTTCCGTGCAAGCATCAGCAAGATCTATTTTGCCGAAATGCTTAAGGAGAGCCGCAGCATTGAGAGCTGCGACGGAGAACAGTATCTGACAATTATGTATCTGTTCGATGAGACTCTGCTGAACCGGTATCTGAAGGAAAAGCAGGACATGCAGATGGTGTCCGCGCTGGTTTATATTGACAATTATGACGAGGTGCTGGACAGCGTGGAGGAAGTAAAGCAGTCTCTTCTGGTAGCGCTGGTAGACCGGAAAGTGAATAAGTATTTTGCCAATATGGGCGGTCTGGTGAAAAAGACAGAGAAGGACAAGTATTTTGTGGTATTTCCCCATAAATACCTGGAGAGTATGGCGAAGGATAATTTCAGCCTGCTGGAAGACGTAAAGTCTCTGAAGGTAGGAAATGAGATGGCGGTTACGCTCAGTATGGGTATCGGAGATGTGGGAAATGATTATGCCAAAAATTATGGCTGTACCCGCATGGCCATTGATCTGGCTCTGGGCCGGGGCGGCGATCAGGCCGTTGTCAAGACAAAGGAAAAGACGTATTATTTCGGCGGAAGCAGCCGCCAGGTAGATAAGACAACCCGTGTAAAAGCGCGTGTTAAGGCGCTGGCTCTGCGGGAGATTATGATAAGTAAGGACAAGTTCTATGTAATGGGACACCGAATAGCGGATATCGACTCTTTCGGCGCGGCTGTGGGGATTTACTGTGCGGCCCGCCAGCTGGGAAAGAAGGCGCAGATTGTGCTTGATACGGTAAACACGACGCTGCGTCCCCTGAAGGAGTGTTTTTCAACGGAGCACGGTTATCCGGAGGACATGATGATTTCCAGCGCTCAGGCGCTGGAGGAGATTGATTCTCATACGGCGCTGATTGTAGTGGATACCAACCGTCCTTCCTATACGGAGTGCCCGGAGCTTCTGACGAAAGCGAAAACTATTATTGTTTTCGACCATCACCGTCAGGGCGAGGAGGTTATAAAAAATACAGATCTGTCGTATATTGAGCCTTATGCGTCGTCTGCCTGTGAGATGATTGCAGAGGTACTGCAGTATTTTGATGAGGATATCCGACTTTCAAATACGGAGGCTGATGCGATTTACGCCGGAATTCTGATTGATACCAATAATTTTGTATCGAAGACCGGCGTACGAACCTTTGAGGCGGCTGCCTATCTGCGCCGCTGCGGGGCGGAGGTAACCCGTGTGCGGAAGCTGATGCGTAATGATATGAATGCTTATAAAGCCAGGGCGGAGGCGATACGCCATGCGGAGGTGTACCGGGGCGCGTTTGCGATCAGTGTCTGCCCGGCAGACAATATTGAGAGCCCTACCGTGGCCTGTGCTCAGGCGGCCAATGAGCTTCTGAATATTACGGGGATCAAGGCTTCTTTTGTGCTGACAGAGTATAATGGAAAGATCTATATCAGCGCCCGCTCTATTGATGAGATTAATGTGCAGAGGATCATGGAGGAGCTGGGAGGCGGCGGACATATGAATTCCGCAGGAGCTCAGCTGACCGACTGTACAATACTGGAAGCGCGGCGTACGATTGAACAGAAGCTGGATGAGAATATAGAAGGAGGAATCAAGTAATGCAGGTAATTTTATTGCAGGATGTGAAGTCCCTTGGCAAGAAGGGTGATATTGTAAAGGTCAGCGATGGTTATGCGCGGAATATGATTCTGCCGAAGAAGCTCGGCGTGGAAGCGACAGGAAAGAATCTGAATGATCTGAAGCTGCAGAATCAGCATGCCGAGAAAGTGGCGCAGGAGCAGCTGGAGAAGGCTCAGGCGCTGGCCGAGGAACTGAAAGATAAGATTGTAGAAGTAAAAATAAAGGCCGGAGAAGGCGGACGGACGTTCGGCTCGGTTTCCACAAAAGAGATTTCCACAGCTGTAAAGCAGCAGCTGAATCTGGATATTGATAAGAAGAAAATGGTTCTGGATGATCCGATTAAGGCATTGGGGACCTATGAGGTAACGGTAAAGCTGCATGCGAAGGTGACAGGAATACTTCGGGTAAAAGTTACGGGGGCCTGAAAATGAAAGGTCGGGGGAATTGACATGGAGGAAGCGGTGATCAAGCGGATCATGCCTCACAGCCTGGAGGCGGAGCAGTCCGTGATCGGATCCATGATTATGGACAGAGATGCCATACTGACAGCATCGGAGATGCTGATAAAGGATGATTTTTATCATCAGCAGTATGGGATTCTTTTTGAGACAATTACAGAGCTTTTTAATGGCGGTGACGCAGTGGATATTGTGACGCTGCAGAATCGTCTGCGGGAGAAGAATGTTCCGCCGGAGATCAGCAGCCTGGAGTATGTGGGAGATCTGGTGAATGCGGTTCCGACTTCGGCGAATGTAAAATATTATGCCCAGATTGTGCAGGAAAAAGCGGTGATGCGCAGACTGATTAAGATCAATGAGGAGATTGCGGATACCTGTTACCTGGGGAGTGAGAGTCTGGATGTGGTTCTGGAAGATACGGAAAAGAAGATTTTTAACCTGCTTCAGACCCGGGTGACCAGCGATTATGTGCCGATTAAGGATGTGGTGCTCAGGGCGCTGGAGCGGATTGAGCAGGCATCCAAAACTCAGGGAACAGTTACCGGAATTCCTACCGGCTTCGTGGATCTGGACTACAAGCTGTCCGGTCTGCAGCCTTCAGATCTGATCCTGGTGGCTGCCCGTCCGTCTATGGGAAAGACTGCCCTGGTGCTTAATATTGCGCAGTATGTGGCATTTCATGAGGACATGGCGACGGCGATTTTCAGTCTGGAGATGTCAAAGGAGCAGTTGGTTAACCGTCTGTTCTCACTGGAATCGAGAGTAGATGCTCAGCTGCTGCGTTCCGGAAATCTGTCGGACGCGGATTGGGAAAAGCTGATTGAGGGAGCGGGAACCATCGGAAAGTCTCATCTGATTATTGATGATACGCCGGGTATATCTGTGACGGAACTGCGCAGCAAGTGCAGGAAGTATAAGCTGGAGCATGATTTGAAACTGGTGATTATCGATTATCTGCAGCTGATGACGGGATCCGGAAGAAGTGATTCCAGACAGCAGGAGATTTCTGATATTTCGCGTGCCCTGAAACAGGTTGCCAGAGAACTGAATGTGCCGGTGATCGCGTTGTCTCAGTTGAGCCGTCAGGTAGAGCAGCGCCCGGATCACCGGCCCATGCTGTCGGATCTGCGTGAGTCGGGAGCTATTGAGCAGGACGCGGATGTGGTAATGTTTATTTACCGGGACGATTATTATAATAAAGATTCGGATAATAAGGGAATTGCGGAGATTATTATTGCAAAGCAGAGAAACGGCCCGATCGGAACCGTAAATCTGGTATGGCTGCCACAGTATACCAAGTTTGCGAATCTGGAGAAGTAGGAGGTAACAAATATGCAGATTCATCAGTCAGCAGAGGATTATCTGGAATGTATATTAAAGTTAAGTAAAGTGAAGCCGGTGGTGAGATCCATTGATATCGCCAATGAAATGAATTATTCCAAACCGAGTATCAGCGTGGCAATGAAGAATCTCCGCCTGAACGGGTATATCAATGTAGATGAGAGCGGATTTATCACATTGACGGAAAGCGGAATGGAAATTGCATCAAGCATTTATGAGCGGCACCTGCTGCTGAAGAAATGGCTGGTCTTTCTGGGGGTGAATGAGCAGGTGGCAGAAGAGGATGCCTGCAGGATTGAACACACTTTGAGCAAGGAAACCTTTGCGGCCCTGAAAGCGCATATTTATAAAAATATGCAGGATTAATGGAAGAAACTTGCATAAACTTGCATACACTTGGCGAAAAGTATTGCAGAATCGAGGGATTCGTAATAAAATATAAACGTTGAGGTAAACGAATTAAGGAGGATGCATATGAGCTACGTAGATGAAGTGCTTGCAAAAGTACAGGCCAAGAATGCTTCTGAGCCGGAGTTCCTTCAGGCTGTGGAAGAAGTTTTAGAGTCAATCAGACCGGTTGTGGACGCAAATGAAGAGCTTTACAGAAAGGAAGCGATTCTGGAGCGGATTACTGAGCCGGACAGACAGTTTAAGTTCCGCGTATCATGGGTAGATGATCAGGGACAGGTACAGGTAAACACCGGATACCGTGTACAGTTCAACAATGCGATTGGACCTTACAAGGGAGGCTTACGTCTTCATCCGTCCGTATATCTTGGAATTATCAAGTTCCTTGGTTTTGAGCAGATCTTCAAGAACTCTCTGACCGGACTTCCGATCGGCGGCGGCAAGGGCGGTTCTGATTTTGATCCGAAGGGCAAGTCTGACCGTGAAGTAATGGCATTCTGCCAGAGCTTTATGACAGAGCTTTCCAAATATATCGGCGCTGACATGGACGTTCCGGCCGGCGATATTGGAACCGGCGCAAGAGAGATCGGTTATATGTTTGGTCAGTATAAGAGAATCACCGGTTTATACGAGGGTGTTCTCACCGGAAAAGGACTGACTTACGGCGGTTCTCTGGCGCGTACAGAGGCAACCGGATATGGTCTGATCTATATTACAGAAGAGCTGATGAAGTGCCATGGCCATGAAATGGCAGGCAAGACCTGTGTGGTTTCCGGTTCCGGAAATGTTGCGATTTACGCAATTCAGAAAGCACAGCAGCTCGGCGCAAAAGTTGTAACCTGCTCTGATTCTACTGGCTGGATTTATGATCCTGAAGGAATAGATGTTGCTTTGCTGAAGGAAGTAAAAGAAGTAAAACGTGCCCGTCTGACTGAGTATGCTGCAGCAAGACCCAGCGCTGAGTATCATGAAGGCCGCGGAGTATGGGCAGTGAAGTGTGATATCGCTCTTCCCTGCGCGACTCAGAATGAGCTGCTGTTAGATGATGCAAAGGCTCTGGTTGAAAACGGCGTTACTGCTGTATGCGAGGGTGCGAATATGCCGACTACTCTGGATGCTACCAAGTATCTTCAGGAGAATGGCGTACTGTTTATCCCCGGCAAGGCAGCTAATGCAGGCGGCGTTGCTACTTCTGCACTGGAGATGTCTCAGAACAGTGAGCGTCTCAGCTGGACATTTGAGGAGGTAGACTCCAAGTTGAATCAGATTATGGTAAATATTTATCATAATATTGATGAGGCTGCAAAACGTTACGATAA
The DNA here is from genome assembly GCA_946491665.1 of uncultured Lachnospiraceae bacterium. Classification (GTDB taxonomy): domain Bacteria; phylum Bacillota; class Clostridia; order Lachnospirales; family Lachnospiraceae; genus Eubacterium_I. Next base: position 38,564 of record CAMLYL010000021.1, read on the forward strand.
AGAGGGCGATTATGTAGCAGGTGCTAATATTGCCGGATTTGAGAAAGTCGTAGACGCTATGATCGCACAGGGTGTGTGCTGATTATAGTACAGATAAAGACGAAGCAGAGAGTGGATGTGAGTTCACTCTCTGTCTTTTTTGTTTTATAGGGTGCGCCCAGCTAAGGGCTTGAAATTCGGTGGGTGAAAGTCCCGCT
>CAMLYL010000022.1 GCA_946491665.1 uncultured Lachnospiraceae bacterium
ATCCGGATTACCACACGATAGCGCTTTTGTTCTGTCTGATGATTATTGTGGCCGGTTTCCAGTCGCTGGGGATTTTTGCCATGCTGGGGCATTTCCTTCTGGAAAAGGCGGGAGGCATCCGCAGATTTTCGGCGGTTATGGTGGTGCTCTGTTTCTTTTGCAGTATGGTGATCACCAACGATGTGGCGCTGATTACCTTTGTGCCGTTTACGCTTCTGGTGCTGCGGATGGGCGGCAGGGTGCAGACGGTGCTGAAGATCGTTGTGCTGGAGACTGTCGCCGCCAATTTAGGCAGTATGGCAACACCCATCGGGAATCCGCAGAATCTGTATCTGTATTCCGTCTCCGGTCTGACGGCGGGCGAGTTTGCGCGTGCGGTTCTTCCTTATTCCGCCATCGCTTTCGGAATGCTGATGGTAATTGTATTTACCCAGCGGGAGGTGCCGCTGTTAGATGTTGTGGTGAAAGAAAAATCAGACCGGTTAAAAAAAGAAATCCTGCGCGGGCTGATCCCCTATCTGATCCTGCTGGGGCTTTGTCTGCTGGTGGTACTGCGGGTGCTGCCCTGGCAGCCAGTGCTGGTTTGCGTGATGATTGTTATTTTTGTGGTGAACCGGAAACTGTATCTGTCTGTGGATTATTTCCTGCTGCTGACCTTCCTCTGTTTCTTTATTTTTATCGGCAATATGAAGCGGATTCCGGAGATTAATGAACTGCTGATCGCCATGGTACAGGGAAGGGAATTGCTGACCGGGATCCTGGCCAGCCAGGTAATCAGCAATGTTCCGGCGGCGATCCTGCTGTCCGGTTTCAGCAGGGATTTCTCCGGCCTGCTGACCGGGGTCAATTTAGGCGGCCTTGGAACCCTGATTGCCTCCCTGGCCAGCCTGATTTCCTTTAAATTTTTTGCCCGGGAATACCCGGATCAGAAGGGGCGGTTCCTGAAGGTGTTTACGCTGTGGAATGTGCTGTTTTTAGCGGTGCTGGCGGCGGTGGCTGTATTGCTGCGGAGAATGGTTTGATTTTTGTTGCCGGAGACAGGAAGAGTGTTTATAATAGAAGAAAAATACGGACAAAATGGGGAAAAGATATGGCAAAATACGATATTTTTATCAGTTATCGCAGAGATGGCGGAGAATTTTTGGGGAAATCGCTTTATGACAAATTGACGGATGCCGGGTATCGGGTGTTTTTTGATGTGGAATCCTTACGTTCCGGGAAATTTAACACACAGCTTTATCAGGTGATTGCGGAGTGCCAGGATTTTATCCTGCTCCTTCCAAAGGGCGCTTTGGATCGCTGTATCACAGATCCGGGAGACTGGGTGCTGCAGGAAATTTTATGTGCCATGCAGCATCACAAAAATATCATTCCGATTATGATGCGGGGGTTTGAATGGCCGAAAAATCTGCCGCCTGTTCTGGGGGCGCTTCCCATGTATGAGGGACTTCAGGCACAATCCGAGTACTTTGACGCTATGGTACAGCGTATGGCAGGGCAGCTTCTGCACAGCCAGCCTGTCAGTGGTGGTAAAAGCAGTTTCGGAAAGACGAGATTCCCGGTAACCTGCGGTTCGCTGTTTACGCCTGCGGTGGATCGGATGCTTCTTTTTATTGATCACAATGAGCTGCATGAAAAAGGAGCGACTTTCCTGGGATTTGTGGATGGTGGCAAGACGTTTCAGGATGCCTGCCAGTCAACCATCGATTTGTATAAAGAGCCGCTGATGAAATTTTATCACAGAGATCAATCGGCGCAGCTCCGGGAACTGGCCGGTATATTGAATGCGTTCTCAGACAGTGAAAAGCGGGAGGTGTTCGCCTTTGCGCGCCAGTTGCAAATGTTGTGGAAAGTTTTTGGGTATGATGGCGAAGAATGGGGAGTGAAGATGCATCCTTCTTTTGAATATGCAGGTGCGCTCTGGGAGATGTGTGATGTCTTTTCGGTTTTGGGAAAAAGGTATGGGATGGGAATGAAACGGGTGGACTGTCAATTCCCTGAGACAGCGTTTTTCCAGATTCAGGATGATGACAGTCTGATTCCTCTGGCGCCGGGAAGTGCAGAGACGATGCTGTGTATACATTATTATGGGCTGGAATGTAAATTGTTTGAGACATTGCCGAGATTCCTTTACGGAGAGGAAGATCAGGATGTGCTTACAAAAATCAGAGAACAGGATGTTACGAGAAAGCTGGTAATTAGAAACGATCAGATCCGAAAACTCTGGCATTATAGTGAAGTGAGCGGTGTGGTGCAGGAGAAAAAATTGTTCGGCGTGAAAGAATATTATCTGGGTTTTGGATTGGAAAAGACAGAGGAGTATCTGGAATGGAACAGACGCCCTGCCGATTATAAAGGATTAAATTCACTGTATACATTGGATATTGTGCGGGGACGGCCGCTTCACTCACCGGATTTTGATTATGAGTTTCTGATTCTGTGCTGTGAAAAAGACCCGGCGGGAAAGTCCTATTGTATCAACTCACCGAAGATTTATATTGTAAACAGGGGAAGTCGCCATGATAAAAGATTTAACCTGCATCTTACGGTTCACGAATGTGCGTCGGCAAAAGAAATCTATTCGTCCATTGCGGAGCGGTTTGCTTTGCGGATGGCAATCTGCAAAGCGATGTACTGCGCGTAAAGGGAATACCAGAACACAGCGGCAGCAGCCTGCAGTTGCCAGAACGTCTGCAGATGCTGCGGAAACAGAACGGGTTTTTCCGGGAAAACCTTGCCCAAAAGCTGCATGTGACGAGGCAGGCAGTCAACAAATGGGAAACATGAGTCTTAAGTGAAGGAGGTTCCGTATGCAGTACATCAGTCATTATGAGTCCCCCCTGGGGAAGATTTTACTGGCCGCAGATGAAGTGGGACTGACCGGCTATGCCGGGGGAATTGAGAAAAAGATCCGGCTGGTGCAGCTGGAAGGGAGATAGACCATGAACATTGCAGTTCTGTCAGATACCCACGGCCTGCTGCGGCCGGAGGTCAGGGCGGTGATTGCCGGATGCGGCGCGGTGATCCACGCCGGAGATATCCATACACAGAAGGTGCTGGATGAAATAGCGGAAGTGAAAAAAGCGGAGGCGCCGTTTTATGTGGTCAGGGGAAATGCGGACAAAGAGTGGGCTGAGCAGCTCCCGCTCTGTGAATGTTTTTCTCTGGCGGGTGTGCCGTTCTTTCTGGTGCATAACAAAAAGGATGTGCCGGAGGAGCTGGGGGACTGTCAGATCGTGATCTGCGGGCATTCGCATCAATATGCAGAGGAGCGAAAAGACGGCAGGCTGTGGCTGAATCCGGGGAGCTGCGGGAAGCGGCGGTTTCATCAGGACATCACCATGGCGGTGTTGCATCTGGACAGTCCGGATCCTGATGCCTGGCGGGTGGAACGGATCGATATTCCGCATGGATCTGCAGGAAATGAGGCGGCAAAGATGCCTTCCGGAGACATGCTTCAGGCGGTTGAAAAAATCCTGAAGAAACTGGAAAGGGGACAGACAATCCCGGCAGCGGCGCGGGAGCTGAAGCTGAATCCGGAATTTGTGGAAGATGTTTATCGTATGAAAGTGAATCATCCCGGTATTTCTGCCCGGGAAATTTTAGATAAAATAGAGATAAAGGAGACTGGAAGGTGAGCAGTAAGAATCAGAAAAATACAGGATTGGAAAACAGCAGAATGTTGGCGGAGCGGTTTGAATTCCGGGATATCCGCCCGGAAGAAGGCGACCAGGCGGCGCAGATTGAGCTGATCTGTTTCCCGCCCAATGAGGCCTGCACAGAAGCAATGATGAAGGAGCGCGCCGAGAAGGTTTCCGATCTGTTTTTAGTGGCGGCAGACCGCAGCACCGGGAAGATTGCCGGGTTTCTGAACGGAATTGCCACGGATGAGACGGCATTCCGGGATGAGTTTTTCAAGGATGCCAGTCTGCACCGGCCGGATGGGAAGCATGTGATGCTGCTGGGGCTGGACGTGCTGCCGGAATACCGTGGACAGGGACTTGCCCGGGAAATTATGCGCCGGTATCTGGAACGGGAGCAGGAAAAAGGAAGAAAAGCAGCAGTACTGACCTGTCTGGAAGGAAAGATCGGGATGTATGAGAGGATGGGGTATGAGAACCTGGGAATTTCCGCTTCTGTGTGGGGCGGCGAACAGTGGTATGAGATGAGTCATCCGCTGAATGGCTGATTCCCGGTCATGCTGACCGGGCTGTGCTTCGGCAGTTTGAATACATGCACCGGCCTGGAGTTAAGGAGCGTGCAGAAGATTTGGAAACGGATAAGGAAAGGCGAAGAGCCTGTTCCCGGTCATCGGGAGCAGGCTCTTCGTGTTTATCAGAGATTTCAGCGGACAAAACTTGTGGATGTCCCGGATTCTGTTTCCGGATACGGGATACCGTTCTTTTTGCCTTCTTCAAAGCAGCGCATCATCCAGATCATATTCCTGGCCAGGTTGCGCATGGTCTGCATGCCTTCGCCGTCCTGAGGGGCGTCCCCGGCGGTGCGTCCATAAACGATATTCCAGTAAGTGGAACCGGCAACGGGCATCTGGGAGATCCCGAAGTATTTATTTAACGCGTCCAGGGATGCGATTGTGCCGCCGCGCCGGGCTACTGCTACCGATGCGCCGGGTTTGAAGCGGAAAACGCTTTTGTCTGCGCTGTAGAACACCCGGTCTAAGAAGGAAAAAATCCTTCCGCTGGGATGTGCGTAGTAAACCGGTGTGGCAAAGACAAAACCGTCTGCCCCGGCGGCTTTTTCTGCGAATTCATTCACGCCGTCGTCGGTGAAAACGCATTTCCCGGTCTTTGAACAGGCATTGCACTGCAGGCAGTCTGCCAGCGGTTTGCTGCCCAGCTGGATCACTTCAGTTTCAATTCCTTCTTCCTTGAAAATCCGTATCATTTCTTCCAGTGCTTTCATCGTTGTTCCGTGCGTATGGCTGCTGCCATTTACAAGCATTACTTTCATGATGTGTCTTCCTCCTTTTCCTCTGGCAGGTGTGCTGTCCGGCAGAAGGCTGCCGCAGACCCGCCCTGCTGTCTACTGCTATCTTACATCAAATGGACGAAAGAAAAAAGGGGGGTTCCGTATTGCTTTTTTGTGTAAATTCTTTTACTATATGCATAATAAAAATGGGAGGCCTTTTTATCGGCGCGGCCAAGCATTCCCGGATCGAGACCGCGCAGGCGGACCAGGACGCTGGCTCTCTTTTTTGACAACATTTTTACGGATATGAAGGTTCAGACGAGGATCCGTGAGATGCAGGATTTAGTGGTCCGGACTGCCCGGGAAATGGAGGAGATTCCGGGGAAACTGCACCAGATGATTCTATATTAAACAGATTTACAAGGAGGATGTTTTATGAAGAAGGCATGGTGGAAAGAAAGCGTGGTATATCAGATTTACCCCCGCAGTTTCTGCGACAGCAACGGGGACGGGATCGGTGATCTGCAGGGTATTATCAGCAAGCTGGATTATTTAAAAGAACTGGGCGTAGATGTGGTCTGGCTCTCGCCGATCTATGATTCCCCCAATGACGACAATGGATATGATATCCGGGATTACCGGGCGGTCATGAAAGAGTTCGGCACCATGGAGGATTTTGACTGCCTGCTGGAGGAAATGCACCGGCGGGGGATCCGTCTGGTGATGGATCTGGTGGTCAACCACACATCGGATGAGCACGCCTGGTTTGTGGAGAGCCGCAAGTCCAGGGAGAATCCATACCGGGATTACTATATCTGGAGAGAGCCGGTTGACGGAAAAGAGCCGAATAACTGGGGATCTTGCTTCAGCGGTTCCGCCTGGGAGTTTGACGAAGCAACGCAGATGTATTATCTGCATCTGTTCTCAAAAAAACAGCCGGATCTGAACTGGGATAACCCGAAGGTGAGAGACAGCGTGTTTGACATGATGAACTGGTGGCTGGATAAGGGTGTGGACGGTTTCCGCATGGATGTGATCAGCCTGATTTCCAAAGAACCCGGTCTGCCGGACAGGGAGCCGGGAATCAACGGCTACGCATCCTTCGCGGTCAGCGCCAACGGCCCGCATGTTCATGAGTATCTGAGAGAGATGAATCGCAGAACACTGGCGGGGCGGGATACCATTACGGTAGGAGAATGCTGCGGGGTGACGATCCAGGAGGCGAAATCTTATGCATCCTCCGATGGATCGGAACTGAACATGGTCTTCCAGTTTGAACATATGGGACTGGATGATGAAAACGGCAGTAAGTGGAGTGAGAAAAAAGTGGATCTGCGCGAGCTGAAGAAGGTTTTGTCCGACTGGCAGAGGGAGCTGCACGAAGTGGCCTGGAACAGTCTGTATTTTTGCAACCATGACCAGCCGCGGTCGGTCTCCCGCTTTGGAAATAACTCCGATGCTTACCGGGAACTGTCGGCAAAAATGCTGGCCACCTGCCTGCATATGATGCAGGGGACGCCCTATGTCTACCAGGGGGAAGAGCTTGGTATGACCAATGTGCCGTTTGCCTCCATTGACGACCTGCGGGATCTGGACAGCATCAACGCTTACCATGAATATGTGGAAAACGGGATTTTTTCTGCAGAGGATATGTTCCGGCGGATCTGTTATAAGAGCCGGGACAACGCCCGGACGCCCATGCAGTGGGATGACAGCAAAAACGCGGGATTTTCCACAGGGGAGCCCTGGATTATGGTAAATCCCAATTATGTGAAGATCAACGCGGCAGAGCAGCTGCGGCGGCCGGATTCTGTCTTCCATTATTATCAGAAGCTGATCCGTCTGCGCCATGAGCAGGAGATCATTGTGTATGGGGATTATGAGCTGCTTCTTCCGGAGTCGGAGGAGATCTATGCCTACAGACGCCATCTGGGAAATGAGATGCTGCTGGTGGTATGTAATTTTACGGATCATGATACAGAGATGTCCGTGGAAGAACTGCCGGCGGAAACGCCGGAATGCCTGATTTCCAACTATGGGGATCCGGCATTCGGAAAAGTTCTGCGGCTGAGACCGTATGAAGCGGTGGTGTGGAAGTTCTGATTCTGCCTAATTCCGCCGCCACCCGGCAGGATATTTATTTTTTAAGGTGCCGTTCACTAATTTTCCCCAGCCCAGGGAGAAGCCCTGCACACAGACTAACTTCCAGCCTGCGGCGGAAATGGTTTCGCCGTCCGCCACAGGAATGGGCTCTCCGGCCAGATAACGGCGGATCCTGTCATCGTCGGGATCAAGATCCAGGCAGTCTGTGAACGTGTCAGCCGACAGGGTCATGGCAAAGGGCTGAGACGGTTCAAAACGGTCCTTTTTCAGATCCCCCAGGTACAGGCCGTTCCGCAGGAAATGCAGCCGGTGCGTGCCGGAGGGGAGGGCAGGGGAAAGGAAGACCTTTTCGCCCCGCAGTTCCAGATTCTCCAGGGGGAGGTCTGTGTCTGTCTGTCTGAAAAATTCAGTGATCAGGGTCAGCTGCGCGTGGGAAAGCGCGGAGGAATTTCCGGTGTTTTCCGGCCGGCCGTTCCTTTTTTTCCCTGCTTTTTTCTTTTTAGATCTCCGGCCTTCGCGGTATAAACTCTGCGATATGTTTGCGGCACTTTCCGATGGACAGCAGGCAGGCTTTATGCGTTCCGGGATATTTTCTGCGTCCTGCCAGGCTTCTGGATTCGGTGCGCCTTTTTTCAGGAGAGCCAGGAAATGGCCTTCTCCCTGCATCCGATGCGGCCAGATCCGCACGCATTTGCGCAGGCTGGGATCGCCGTTTCCCCATTCCGGGTTCCCGGGGGCGAACCCTTCATATCCTTTTATCTCCATCAGCTGCATCTGCGGGAACTGCTCTAAGAGCCAGGAAATGGTTCCCTCATTTTCCACCGGAGAGAAGGTGCAGGTGGAGTACATCATGACGCCGCCTTCCCGCAGCATTTTTACAGCGTTGGCGGTGATGTCCTTCTGCTGGGCGGCGAAAAACGCGGGACGATCCGGCGTCCAGGTGCAGATCACCGCCTCGTCTTTGCGGAACATGCCCTCGCCGGAGCAGGGGGCGTCCACAAGGACTTTGTCAAAATATCCTTCAAATACTTCTGCTAATTTCCCGGGAGTCTCGTTTGTCACCAGAATATTTCCGGAACCAAATAATTCCAGGTTGCGCAGCAGCGCTTTCGCCCGGGCGTTGCTGATGTCGTTGGCCACTAAGAGACCTTTGCCCTGAAGTCTGGCCGCTAATTCGGTGGATTTGCCGCCGGGAGCAGCGCAGAGATCCAGAACCCGCTCGCCGGGGGAGACATTCAGGCGGGAGGCCGGAGTCATGGCGCTGGGCTCCTGCAGGTAAAAGACGCCTGCGGCGTACAGAGGCGACGCGCCCATCCGCGTGCCTTCCGGGACAAAATAGCCGTTATGCACCCAGGGGATCGGTTCCCAGTCGCCCGGGGCGATCCGGGGAAACTGTTCCGGCGCGCATTTTAAAGTATTCACCCGCAGGCCGGACCGGCGGGGAGCCTGGTAGCTTTCGTAAAAAGAATCAAATTCATCGCCCAGCTGAGCTCTCATTCTGCTTAAAAAGTCTTCCGGAAGACGGATCATCTGTGGTTCCTCCCTGTACTGAAATCAACAATCATCAAAGGTGCTGACGCATCAGGCCGTAAATGTCTGACGCTTCCTGAAACAGTAATCCAAGGATACCATAAATCTGCAAAATTGCAAGATGGCGGTTGTGGAAAGCCCGGTCAGCCAGTATAATGGTCTGTAAGGAGATGAACAGATGACAGATCAGTTTTCAAGGACAAGGATGCTTCTGGGCAGTGAGAATATGCAGCGGCTGCGGCAGGCGAAGATAGCCGTTTTCGGAATTGGCGGCGTGGGAGGCTACACGGTGGAGGCGCTGGCGCGGACGGGGATCGGTTCGTTTGTGCTGGTGGATCATGATACCGTATCCATAACGAACCTGAACCGTCAGATCATTGCCACGCACAAAACAGTGGGGCGGGGCAAGGCAGAGGTGATGAAGGAGCGGATCCTGGAGATCCAGCCGGAGGCAGAGGTGGAGATCCGCCCGTGTCTTTATCTGCCGGAAAACGCGGATACGTTTGATTTTTCGGAATATTCTTATGTGGTGGACGCGGTAGATACCGTCACTGCCAAGATTGAGATCATTCTGCGGGCACAGGCGGCAGGCGTCCCGGTGATCAGCAGTATGGGAACCGGGAACAAACTGGATCCGGCGCAGTTTGCGGTGACGGATATTTACAAAACGAGTATGTGTCCGCTGGCAAAGGTCATGCGGCATGAACTGAAAAAACGGGGCGTGAAGCATCTGAAGGTGGTGTATTCCCCGGAGAAGCCGCTGCAGCCGGCGGAGGATACCGGGGAAAAAACGGCTGGCAGGCGTTCCCTGCCGGGAAGCGTGGCTTTTGTGCCGTCAGTGGCCGGGCTGCTCCTGGCGTCAGAGGTGGTGAAGGATCTGTGCCGTTTCGCACCGTGAAATTGACATTGCCCCCGTCAGAGGATAAAATAGAGGGGCAGCAGGAACAGCGAAAGAGGATGGGGAGGACAGGGTATGGTTTCCGTAATTATCGTAATCATTGTTATCGCAGCCGTGATTTTTCAGTCATGGCGCAAATCAGCCGGGAAAAGGGAAAAGAGCGGGCCTCAGGATCCGGCGCGCACTGCGCAGACGTCGTACAGAACAGACGACAGGGTGCGGAAAACACCGAAGAAATCTTCAGCGGCGGCATCCGTTCCCCGCAGGAAAGCAGAGCCAAAGGAAAATATTCTCACTGCGGCGAAAGAAAATACCCTGGAGGTGGCGGTGGGAAATGACCTGGATGCCATTGTGTCCGAACAGCTGATGGATAACGTATATGATGTGATGGTGAAGGGACCGAAGGATACACTGACCTTTTCCAGAGATTTTGTGGCAGAAGCTACGGATATGCTGAACCGCTATACGACACTTCCGTAACGGCGGCCGCAATCTCTGCCCGGGGCTGTCTGCAGTGCAGAAAGATAGAAGAAAAGAGGTAATGGCCATGGCGCAGGGAAGTCCCATGCCGGGAGAAAAGTATTTACATTTTAAGAATAAGCTGTATCAGGTGATCGCGGTGGCGTATCATTCCGAGACAATGGAGAGGTACGTTGTTTATCAGGCCCTGTACGGAGATTTCAAGGTTTTTATCCGTCCCTATGATATGTTCATCAGCGAGGTGGATCATGAAAAATATCCTCAGGTAACACAGAAATACCGTTTCCGTTATCTGGATCCGTCGGAGACGGAGAGCGGTTCCGGGCCATCGGAAGAAAATGCGCCGGATGCGGGTGCAGCGCCGCAACCGGCGGAAGAAGTGAAGCGTGATCCGGATAATGATAATATGCAGGAGGATGCGGCGGAGCAGCAGGAAAGTCATCTGAATCCATGGCTGGATAAGATTCTGGATGCTTCCTCCTTTGATGAGAAATACAAGATTGTCTGTGACATGCAGAATGAAGTCACAGATAAGCTGATTGACGATATTGCGGTAGTGATGGATCTGGCGATCCCCGAGGGGGATCTGAAGGAGCGCTACGCACAGCTGAAATACTGTATCCGTACCAGACAGAAATACGAGTCGGGACGTCTGAGGTAAAAGACGATTCCGCCGGGCGCGGAAGCTCCGGCGGTCAGAGATCCGGCAGCAGAAACATCCGGTACGGAGTGCAGATTACAGTTCTTCGTTTGAGGGATCATATCCGTACTGGCTGATGTAGCTGTTATGATAATAGCGGGAAAATGTCACATCCCGGGAGAACCATTCCGGAGGAGTGAAGGCACGGGCCTCTTCCTCAGAAGGAAATTCAACTTCGGCCAGGATCAGAGGCGCTGCGTCCTGTTCAAAAATATCAAGTTCGATGGTATATTTTCCGAAAGGAATGCAGTATCGTTTTTTGGATATATAAATTCCGTCCGTTTTGGTCTTCAGGTGTTCATATGCGGCAGCCGTCAGAGGAAGATTGTATTCTTCGCGGCTCATCATTCCGCCGGATTTGTAAGTGAGGATATAAGTGTCATCCTGTCTGCGGATGCGGACTACAGGCTGGGTGCAGAGATATCCCTGTTCGATCTGATGAAAGGGATAGTCATCCAGGTTTTCGGGTAGCTTTGATATTAAAAATTTGCGTTCGATTTCCATGTGATGTCTCCTTAAAAACTGAAAATTTTCTCCGGAACCGCGGCGGCGGTTTTTCATCTCACGGGAAAGTTCCGTTTGTGGAATGAAAACGTTTCGCGGGCAGGAGTCTTTTTATTAGTCAGTATAAAACAAAACAGTAAAAGAAAAAAGAGGAAAGAGAGGAATTTCTTATGAGCAAAGCAGCAGTTCTTGTGATTGACGGCGTAGAAGAAGTAGAATGCCTGACGGTGGTGGATTTCTGCAGAAGAGCGGGGATCGAAGTAACTACGGTTTCCGTGACCGGAAGCAGGCAGGTGAAGGGAAGCCATGATGTGATTTTCCACACAGATGATGTTTTCGCTGATGTGAATTTTGATGACTTTGACGCAGTTGTTTATCCCGGCGGTCCGGGAACGGCGGCCCTGGGCCAGGCGGAAGGTACGAGAGAGCTGGCGGAGAAGTTCCTCACTGAAGGCAAACTTGTGGCAGCGATCTGTGCCGCTCCGGGCATGCTTTCTGAGACCGGACTTCTGAAAGGCAAAACAGCGACAGGCTATCCGGGATGCAAGCCGGAAGGCGGAGCTGCATGGACGGAAAATCTGACAGAGTCCGACGGCAATCTGATTACCGGAAAGGGTCCCGGCGCCGCGCCGTATTTTGCCCTGGAGATTATCCGGTATCTGGAGGGAGAAGCGAAAGCGAAGGAGATCCATGCTTCTACTATGATGCCGTAAAGCAGACTTCCTGTAAGAAAATACAGTCTTGGTATGAGGCAGCGCCCGGGAATTGCTCAGGCTGTTATGGAGGATCCTGACCTTCTGGTTCTGGATGAACCTTTTTATGGATTGGATGAGGATGGCGTGCAGTTGGTGCGAACTATTTTGAAGGAGAAGAGGGAGCAGGAAAATACTTAAAGAATGTTTTTGCGGAGAATATTTTCAAATAAGCAATATGGTCAATAATAAAAACAAAAAATGAATATTCAGAAAAAAAAGATGAAATGGAACAGATTGCTGACAGTTTTGTTTTGTCTTTTTTTTGTGATTTTTGGTAAAATGTGAAATATAAAACAGCCGTATCACTTGAATTTGGGGAGTGGTTGAGTTTGTATTGCTTTCATTAGATTAGAGTGGGTACTAGATAAAGCGATTAACTGCATGATCAGTGGGGTAACCATTCCAGGCCCACAGCTGCTAAATCTATAAGAAAAATTGAATACAGGAGGGGGATAAAACATGAAGAAAATACTGTCTGTTTTAATTGTATTCATATTCGGAGCTGCTTTGTTTGGAGTATCTATATTTTCAAAACAAAATGTAGAGACTGAATTGGAGGGTAATGATTCAATAAGCGATTATAGCGAAGTATTAGCGGAAAATTATAAAGTTATAAATGAGTTTTATGAGGAATCATTTTCAGAAAATGGTTTGGATAAAGAGCAGTATCATGCATATAAGAAAATGGATAATACTTACGCAGTAGGAAAGAATATTGCGATTTCAAATGAGGAGATTCAGCAATATGCAGATTTTTACACGAATGAAGGATATTCAGAGGAAGAAGCATATGCTGCGGCACGGAAAGATGCAGAAGAAAGAAATGCGTTATATGTTGAGGCAATGAAGAATGGTTATTCTGTAACGGATGACGAAGTATATGAATGGCTGGATGAACTGCGGGCCGGATTAGAGGAGGATACGACAGGCGTTTATCAGGCTGCAATGGAAGGATTTGAATCAGAAGAGGCATATTGGGATTTTGAATTTGAAGTTTATAAGATAGATCTTCCTATCCAGAAATACGTTTCTGCAAAGGAACAGGAATTTTATAAAAATAATCCGGAAGCATCAGAAACTGATATACCCTATAATTCTTGGCATGATGCTTTTGAAGAATTGAAGGAAGAGTTGGCTTCAGCGCAGAATTTTCAGGTTTTACATTAATTTGAGGGCAGTATGAAACTTTTTTTGTAAGTATGCTGCAAAATATTCTTCTATGATAAAATTTAGCTCATAGGAGGGCCTTTAAAGATATGCAGAAGTGTATTTTTGAATGAGGAGAACGGTTATGAAAAAAAGTTGTTTTCTAATGTTTATTATGGGAGTTTTTTTGGTCGGGATTTGCGGATGTGCAGGGACTGAAAGAAACAGTGCTGCAACCGGCAGCGGCAATAAAATAAATACCGAGACGGAGATTTCTTATGATGTTGAAGGATATAAAGAACGTCTTCAGCAAAAGCGAGTACCTTTTACCGATTATGCGGATCAGTATGCGGATGATGTGAGCGCAGTGATTGCTGCAGAATATCAGCTGCTGCATTTTGATCAGGCGGTGTTTGGCGAATTCCCGAATACAGATAAAGTGTCTCTTTTGAAAGCGGATGACAGGAACATTACTGCAGAGGAAAGTATTGATATTGTAAAGGGATGGCTGAAAAATATTTGGAAAACGGACGATGTAAATCTGGAAACCGAGTTGGGGGTTCTGAATTTCAATATTGATACCAGCGGGGATGAGTCGGTTGTTGAGACTGCAGATGGCACAAAGTATCCGCTGGTGTATCCTCATATTACGGAATTAATGTCCGGCGAGGGAGTCTTTCTCGACAGGGATGATTGCTATATTGTAATTGGGGATGATGGAATCGGAGAGATGAGTGATGGAAAAGTGAGCCGGTATCTGAATGAAAACGGGATTTCTGCCAGGGCGGCCGATGTTTTGTTTATGGAACAATTGGGAACTGAAATCGTATCCGGAGACACAGAAGAACTGGGGGAAGAAGTGTATCCGCTGATAAATGAGGAGCTGACAATTGGAGAGGGTGCGGATATCGCAGAAAAATACTTTTCGCAGGGAACGCCCTATGCATGGACAGAAGAGCTGCAGTCCAGAGCATCCGAGGTAACGGTGTATCAGGTAGAAGATGTATATTGTTATGAATTCGATATGACAAGATATTACTGTGGAGTTCCGGTTGTGCGGACAGAATCCGGAACGTATCAATTTGATGGCAATTATTATGTGGCGGGAGATTCGAAAAAAGCGTATGTGGCAGACGGGGAAAGTGTGACAGCATACCGTGGGACAAATGACGGAGAACCGTTGATTCCGCTGGTGACAGAGGAGGAACTTCTTTGTTTGCCCGATGCGGTGGGGATCCTGGATGAAAATTTGGCTTCTCAGCTGAATGTATCTGTAAATTTGGTTGAATTTGTATATCTCCCTCTTGGATTTGAGGACTCTTCCAATACGGATGAAGAAATTTTTTTCCCGTGTTGGAGATTTGAAGGTTTTAACAGTGTTAAAAATGAAACTATGGAGTTATATGTCGATGCATTGACTGGAGATGTATACTATTATACATTCTCCCCGGAGAATACCGGATATCATGCAGAGTAGATATTAGAAAGCAGTGTGAAGAAGAATAAGATTGCTTCTGCCAGTGTTTTTATGAGATTTAAAGGATATTCGGAAGCAGAAAAACTGCCGTCTTATGATTTTGTTCATAAAACGGCAGTTTTTTTGCTACCCTATTTTACAGGGGTTATTTGGAATTTATGGTTATTGTTTTTGCAGCACAGAATACAATTTCCTTAGCTTTTTATAACCATTCATCTTCAGATCAGATTACTCCTGGCCGGACATCTGCTCTTCCTGTCTCTTGATCATCTTTCTGACCATTTCACCGCCGATGGAACCAGCCTGACGGGAAGTAAGATCACCATTGTAACCGTCTTTTAAAGGTACTCCAAGCTCGGATGCTACCTCCTGTTTGAAACGGTTCATAGCGCCTTTTGCTTCCGGCACTGTCATCTTAGATGCGCTCTTAGAAGAATCACTCATGTTTTTACACCTCCGTAAATAAGTCTTCTCTATAGTAAAGACAGATTGCTTTTTTCAAAACAGATCAGCTTTGATTTCGGTTTTTCAACCGTTAATCATTTCCCTTCGTTTTGAGCAAAGCTAACTGTCTTGTTCCTAGTATTGTCCGAGAGCGAAAATATATAAGTGGGAATTTTTTCTAGTGGGGTTTAATAGAAAAATATGATCAAAAGTTCCGTTGACAAAATGACTTGCGGACATAAAACTAGATTTTGCGGACATTACTGTTATTACTATTAAAAAATGTTATAATTTTCAAAAAAGGGTGAGCCCATGAGAATTGTATACATAGATGATGAACGGCATTTTATTAACCAATTATCAGAACTGGCAGAAAAATACAAACAATGCCGTGGTGTACAGCTTGAACTGCAGAGTTATGAGAAAGCGGAGTTGTTATTATATGATTTAGCGGAAGAGATCTTTTATGATCTGTATCTTTTGGATATTAATCTGGGGAACGGCATGAGTGGTCTTGAGCTGGCAGGCCAGATCCGCGAAAAGGATGAAAAAGCTCAGATTGTGTTTCTTACCTTTTATTCTGAGTTTGCCTTAGAAGGGTATGAGTACCATCCGCTTCATTACATTTTAAAGTCGGAAATACATAAACTGGAAGAAATTCTGGATCAGTTGATTCAGAAAAAGAAAGAGGATGATGTTCGTTTCCGGCTGCTTCGAAAGCAGTCCGGTATAGAAAAAATAAGATATCAGACGATTTGTTATATATACAAGCGAGCCAAAAACTGTGTGTATGTCTGTGAGGACGGAAGTACATATTTTGAGAGAAAGTCTCTGGCACAGTTAAGTGAAGAGCTTTGTCTCCCGGAGATGCTTCCGGTTGGGAAAAGCTATATTGTGAATATGAATCGAATAAAAAAACTGGATCGGCAGGATATTTATTTTGATTGTCCCATAGAACCCATACATATTCCCTATCAGCAGGTAGAGTTTGTAAAAAAATCTCTGTTTCAATTCCTGAAAGGGGAGCAGTCATGACATTATTCTGGAATATATTACAGAGTATCATAACTATTTTTGAGATTCGCGTCTGCGTATGGATGATGGAAAGTTTTGCGGAGCCCCGGTTCCGTGGAAAGAAGCAGAAAATTGTTGTTTGGATTGTGAGTCTGGGCGTTGGCGGATTGTATGCGGCGAATCGGTGGACAACAGTTTATTATTCAAGAGCGATGATGCTGATAATTTTAGCAATTTTATGTATTGCATCAATGTGGATGTTTATGTATCATTGGAAAATTGCTATTTTTGTGGCAGCAAATTATCTTTTGGTAGGTGGTTTGATAGATCTGGTAATGATGAGTACTGTGGAGACTGTAACGCAGAAGTCTGGGTTGTTTTTCCATATTGATTATGTAAATGATGGTTATCGATTATGTGTTATGACTTTTTCAAAAGCGATTCTGTTACTTGTTTGTTTTGGGATGCGGAGAAAGATAGACAAAACGGTTATTTATCATTTGGCTGGAAAAGGCATAAAAGTAATTTGCATATCATTATGCGTGATAGAATATATAGGGTTGCATACTCTAAATATGATCTTAAATACAAATGTGAGTATTACACAGGATTTTATGCTGAGATCATTCTTCTATTTGATAGTGATCTTGTTATTGATGGCAATGGTATGGATTGTGGTTCTTTATTATGACAAAAAAGATCAATTACAAATGAAGAGTATTTATCAGAAAAGTTTGGATTATGAAAACCAGAGAATGATCAGATTATACCAAGAACGGGAAGAATTGTATCATGATTTCAAAAATCAATTATTAACCCTGGACGGGTGGATACATTCTGGGAATTTGGATGCATATTCCGCATATATGGAGCGGATTCGAAAACCATTTTTGGAAAAACCTATAGAGCGAAAAATTGGTCATGATATTATGGATCTCATTTTAAATTACAAGATTTGGGAGGCTGAGAAAAAAGAGATTCGGGTAAGTTGTGAAATTCGAGGTTATATGGACTTTGTTTTGGAAATGACTGATGAGGAAGTATGTTCATTGATAGGAAATCTTTGGGATAACGCGATAGAAGCGTGTGAGACTTTGACAAACGAAGAAAAATGGATTGACTTTAAAATGCGTATCAGACCGTCAAAATTTCTTTTGGAGATAAGAAATCCCTATCAGAAAATTCGGAAAGATACACATGGGAATTTCGTAACTACAAAAACAGATAAGAAACCTCATGGAATTGGTGTGCGTATTATCAAGAATATTGTTGAGCAACATAATGGATATTTTAATTGTGTGTTGGATGATCATATTTTCAAAGTGGAAATTATGATTTGCAACGAATAAATTTTAAGTAGGAGGATAATTATGAAACAGCAAAAAATTGAAAGAGAAGGCTTCTGGAATAATGCAGGAGTGGTAAATGAGGAAGTTACAGAATATCTGAAGATGACGGAGGTATCTTCAGATGAGAATTGGAGTATAGGAGATGAAGTCCTTACTCTCATCTGCTGCTAATCAGCTCTTTCAAACCCTTGGCGGAAGCATCTGCTTCCGCCAATTCCATTTTTACATTAAGCTTTAAAACAGGAGCAGGATATGTATCAGTTATCGGTAAATGAGTTATACAATCCCAAATTACAGCAAAGCGTTCCTCTTCCGGAGCATCTCTGGAAGGAACGTCATTTTTATACGTTTTATCTGCCGTTTCTTCGTCTGGCAAAACAATGGGCGTCACAAAATCCCCGCTGGTCTGTCTGCATATCTCCGGAGGCAGAGGCGGATGTTCTTACGGGGCTGCTGAATCGTCTGGAGGCAGTCTGTCTGCGGACTCTGATTGTGGAAATTCAGTTTTGTAAAGCGGGCGGAGTATTGGGAAACGGCGATTCTACGGAACAATATGGACAGTTTGTAGAAGGGTATCTTCGGGACAGGGATCAGATGATTGCGTTCTGGCAGGCGTATCCTTATCTGTATGAAGTTGTATTGGGAGAAGTGGAACGGTATGTAGATTTTGTTGAGGAGATTCTGGGTCATTTCGCACAGGACAGAAAAGAACTGGCGGATTGTTTCGGCAGAGGGGAAGATATTTGCCGGATCCATCATTTGCAGATGGATCGGGGAGATATTCACGGCGAAGGAAGATCTGTTACGGAGCTGGAACTGGATGGCGGAATGCGCCTTTTTTATAAACCGGGAAAACGAAGTCTGAAGGAACAGTTTGCAAAAACGCTGAATGTTCTGTATGAGAAGCAGGGACTGGCTGTCTGGCCGGATCGCATGATTTTAAAAGAGGATCATACCTGGGAGGCTGCTGTGACGGCGAAGGCATGTGCGGAGGAAGAGGAGAGGTTTCGCTGTTACCGCAGACTGGGGATTGCTCTGCAGCTCTGTTATCAGTGGGGCGTCTGTGATATTCACTGTGAGAATGTGATATTTCATGGGGAATTTCCGGTTTTTGTCGATGTGGAAGTGGTAAAGCGGCAGGCAAAGGGAAGAAAAATGAGATGGGGACTGTTGAATACTTCTGTTTTGTCCACGGGAATTTTGCCCTGTTATATGAAAGGTATCGGACAAAACCGGGTAAATCCCGGGGTGCTGTGCCTGGATTCTCATCAGAAGTCAGCAGTCAGACATCTGGTGCTGAAGCATCCGAAAACATCGGATATTTGTCTCGAACTGGATTATACAGACCTTCAGTTCTCCAGCGGACTCCCGAAATGGACGGCAATGGAGGAAGCGAAAGTTACTGCCTGTATCCAGGAGGGCTTCCGGAAGGCAGGAGAAGATTACCGAAAGCTGTATTTCGGGCAGACAGGAGACAGCTGCGGAAATATTTCTGGTCGGACAGCTGTGTCCCGGAACTGCAGACCGGAAGCGGAGAAAAACAGTATGGAGGAACTGCCAGCCTGTCGTTACATACATCGCCCTACCAACGAATATGCCATGCTGCTCTATATGCTGCGTCATCCCAGATATTTATCGGGGAGAGAAGCGGCGGAACAAATGCTGCAGACGGCGCTTGCGCGGCCGGGCAACGGCGGTGTGGAAAGCAAGAAGGTAACAGAATGGGAGACGGAGTGTCTGTTAAAAGGAGAGATCCCGTTGTTCTCATTTTATGAAAATTCCAGGCGGCTGTACTGCGGAACGGATTATATTGAGGACTTTTTTGTGGACAGTCCGGAACATTATTCCGGAGAAGAAAAATTCCCAGATGAGCGGATATCGGAGAAAAATCTGTTGATTCAGAAAGAACTGATCGCAGTATCCATGGCAGGACTGATGCAGGATTCATCCGGTTATCTTAACGATTATGGTCAGAAGAATCTGGGAGCATATCTGTCTTCCGTTTCGTCTTCCGGGGATTTTTGCAGACGGGCCGCAGAAAAGGTGGTTCGGAGGATCACAGATCTGGCATTTTGTGAAGGGGATCAGGTCGGCTGGTGGTCGGTGGATCTTCAGTTTCGAGACAAAGTGCTCTGGGATGTAGTGGAAATGTCTCCCTGGCTTTATCAGGGAAAAACGGGAGTGGCTTTGTTCCTTCATAATGCTCTGAGCCGTGGGATCTCCGATTCAGAAGAAATAGTAGAAATGATCGGACAGCTTGACAGAATGTTGTTCAGATATACGGATGAGCTTTTGCCGAAAGCCGGTGAGGGCATTTATGGAGCTATGAGTGGGGAATATTCTATTGCATATTATTATCAATATATGTACGGATTGACCGGGGAAAAGCAGTATCTGGACTGCGCGCGGCGGCATCTGGAAAAGATTTTCGGGAAAGAGCCTTCTGAAAGTTATGATTTGCTGTATGGGGCCGGGGGAATGGCTCTGGTATGGCTGAACCAGTGGAAGCTTACCGGGGAGAACTGCTGTCTGGTTCGTGCAGAGGAGATGCTGGAGCGGCTGGAAGCCTTTGTGAGACAGGGGACAGCAAAGGACAGATCAGAGATTCTGCCGGGCATGGCTCATGGATGGAGCGGCGTGCTGCTGGCTTTTCAGAGATATGCGATGCTGACCGGGAGCAGTCGGTATGATAATGTGATGATGCAGATTTTTCATGAAGAAAATAAGTGGTATCGGCCGGAGCTGAATAACTGGGAAGATATTCACCGGGGAGAGCCCATGGATACCGTGGCATGGTGCCATGGAGCGGCAGGAATCCTGCTTTGCCGAATGGAACTGATGAAAAACCGGAACCGGGAAATCGCGTCTGCGGCAGAGCGGGATGCACAGAGAGCCGCAGCAAAAATCAGGTCGATGCCTTTGCGGAAGGGATACTGTCTGTGTCATGGAAATCTGGGCAATATCTCTATATTAAGAAAGTATGCGAAGATTACGAATGACCGGGAGCTGGAAAAGCTTTGTGCAGATTACATTCGAATTGCAGCGGAACAGTTCTGTGATAACACAATGAAGTTGCTTCCGCAGGAAAAGTATGATTTTGGATTTATGAACGGACTTTGCGGTATCGGAGCTGCTTTCCTGGATGATGAAGAATTTGTGACGGATATTCTGACACTGCAGATCCGGAAGCGGTAGGTGAAGCAGAAGAAAAATAACGTCAGAAGATGGTGAAAATCATAAAAGGCGGAGTATATGCAGAGAGTAGAAATTCTCCTGTATATTCTCCGTTTTTTTCTGTTATATTAATTCATAAGTGAATCATCTGAGATGCTCGGTAGAACAAAGTTTCTGAAATGTGTTTATAAAAACAGAAAAAAAGCGAAAAAATGAGTTATAATTATAAAAATAGAGGTTTAGTCGGGGGACATAAGGACGAAGTAGTTTCTTCGAGTAAGAAACTTATTTGCGGAAGATGTGTATTTATTCAGAGAAAAAACTATGGGAGGAATGCCGGGGCTGTTTGCCCGGATGAAGAAGATGACAAGGCGAGAACTATTAAGATTACAGGTGTTTTGCGAGGAGCTGGCACCGGAAGAATTGGAGAAACTGGAAAAAATATTATTTAAAAATTCTTTTGTAAAAAAACTGGAACCAAAAGAGTCATTGATGCAGAGCGGAGAAAAGGTAAAGTATATTTATTTAGTGGAAAGCGGTATGATAAGAGCGATAAATTATACACCTACAGGAGAAGAAATATTTTTTTTCTATTTTTCCGAGGGGATGGCGGTTGGCCTGCTAAATGCTATCGGAAGCGTAGATAATTTCTCAGAATTTATTGCTGTGAAAAAGAGCCGTCTGCAAGCAATTCCTGTTGAAAACTTAAATCAGGCTATGACTGAATTGCCCAGATTTACCAGGTCTGTTTTAACTTATGTAAGCAAAAAATCTCTGGAACTGGTTCAGTTAGTTGTTATATCAAGGCGGAAAAAAACGCGTGACAGGATTTGCTCATATTTATATTTGAATTATGAAAAAACAAAGAAAACGATATATCATACCCCGTTCTCGATTGAGTTACTGGCAAAGACTTTAAATTTAACACGTTCCGCATGCAGTAAAGAACTCCATGTTCTGGAGGTTGAGGGGCTGATATCTATAGAAAAAAATAAAATATATCTGGAAAATCCGGAAGGATTGAAGACATGTCTGTTCGGATAGAGAATGAAAGCGAGATAAGGCGATAGAAAACTATCGTCTTATTTTTTGGGAAATTATTTGAATGTGTTTATAATGACAGTAAAAAGCGGAAAAAGAAGCTAAAATTACAACATCATATTCTGCAGGATTGAAAAATAAAAACGGAGGAGTATTTTATGGATGAAAAAACTATAACAGATTCAAAAAAAGAATCCAGAATGCCTAGAAAAAAGATGCTTGGCTGGGCAGTAGCAATTGTAGTTCCATTAATTATTTTATGCATTCCATGTACGGCGAGTTATACATTACAAATTAAGGAGTTCTTTGCGATCCTGGCGTTTGTTATGATCATGTTTGCTTTTGAGCTTTTTACAAACAACATGATTCCTTCTATTATTTTGAGTATGTTATTTCTGATTCTGAATCTGGGAACGGCAGAGCAGATTTTTTCGGCATGGGGAAATAACATTCCATGGGCAATGGTTGGCTCTTTGATTTTGGTCGGAGTGATGAATGAGACAAACATATTGAAACGAATATCGTATGGACTGATTATGAAAACAAGTACCAGGGTTCTTTCGTTGGTACTGATTCTTAATATTGTAGGTCTCGGTCTTTCATCAGTTCTGGCTGTTAATATCGGTTTTCCGCTGGCAATCATTTCTATTGGACTTTGCCAGGCTCTGAATATTAAACCGGAAACTGAGACTGCAGCAAAAATTGTAATGAATTCTTATTTTTCGATGACTGTCGGAGGAACGGCTTTTCTGGGAGCCTTGACTCTGATGGGAGTACAGGTAATCAGCAGTGTGGTAGAAGGGTTTGATATCACATACATTGAATATTTTAAACATAACTGGCTGTTCCTGATTTATGGATTTATTTTGATGTTTATTCTTCATAAGGCGTTTAAAGATGATCAGAAGATTCCGTCCAAGGAAGTTTTGAAACAGGAGTATGTGAAACTTGGAAAAGTAAGTGCTGCTGAGAAGAAACTGATTGTTATTTTAGCTGCTTTGTTTATATGCATGCTTTTGAATGGAAAGCTTGGAATATCAATCGGATGGATGATTCTGATTGCGGCAGTTATCTGTTTCCTGCCTTTTATTAATCTGGGCAGTGAAAAAGCATTGGGGGAGATACGCTGGCCGTTGGTAGTATTTATGACTGCCTGTATCGGAATTGGGACGATTGCGGCAAATGTTGGAGCCGGACAGTTTGTGGCAAATGCGTTCATGCCCGCTTTTGAAACTCTTGGAAAAACAGGATCTCTGACATTGATTTATTGGCTTGGAGTTGCCATGAATTTTGTGTTAACGCCGTTGGCAGCACAATCTACAATGTTGATACCGTTGACAGAGATTGGAGCGAATCTGGGAATTTCTCCGCACATTATTCTGTATACTTTCCAGAATGGCGTAAACCAGGCATTGCTGCCTTATGAAATTGCATTTGCTATGTTCTATTTCAGTCTGGGTTATATGAAAATGAAACATTTTGCGAAAGCAGGACTGATAATGCTGATAACAAATTTCCTTTGGGTGTTCCTTGTTATGATGCCGTACTGGAAATTTATTGGAATTTTTAATCTGTAAAGAAAGTGTGAGAGATATGAATAAAAAACCCAATATTATACTTATGTTTATTGACGATTTGGGAATCGGTGATGTTTCCTGTTATAACGAAAATTCACAGATTCATACGCGTTGTATAGACCGTCTGGCTGCGGAAGGAATCCGGTTTACAGATGCCCATGCTACAAGTGCATTGTGTACACCATCCCGCTACGGCCTGCTTACTGGGCGTTATAATTGGCGCTCTTGTCTGAAAAAACTGGTTTATGTACAATCTGAAGATAATATGATCGAGGAGGGACGTCTGACATTGGCGTCTATGTTGAAGGAACAGGGATATCAGACGGCCTGCATCGGGAAATGGCATCTTGGAATGCAGTGGGTGCACACAGGTGACGGACCATACGATGTGGATTATTCGAAACCTTATAAGATGGGACCAAACGATTTTGGTTTCGATTACTTCTTTGGTTTGATGGCATCTTTAAGTCAGCCTCCATATGTTTATCTGGAAAATGATCATGCTATGGATGTGCCGGATACTGTCAGCGGGGTACAACCCGATATGCTGTTCAATTGCAAATATAATCAGACCTGGCTGCCGGGCCCGGCGGTCAGCGGATTTGACGTCCGAAATGTAGTGCCGGACTGTCAGAAAAAAGTATTAGAACAGATTGACAAATTTACAGAGACAGAAAAACCGTTTTTCCTGTATTATCCTACACCGGCAGTACATGTGCCGCTGCTTCCCAGTCCGGAGTTTGAGGGGAAATCGGGGATTGGTCCATATGGCGATTTTGTTCTGCAGACAGACGCCATGGTTGGAGAAATTATGGATAAGCTGGAGGAGAAAGGAATTGCCGAAAACACAATGTTCATTTTTGCCAGCGACAATGGATGCGGAGCAAACGTGGACTATCCGGGGCTGATTGCACATGGGCATAATCCCAGTTATATTTACCGCGGCTGTAAAGGAGACATATGGGAAGGCGGTCACCGAATACCGTACATTGTAAAATATCCCGGTGTGATTCCGGAAGGGACTGTTTGCGGCCAGATGGTATCTTTGTCAGATATAATGGCAACCTGGAGTGAATGTTTTGAACTGCCGCTTCCGGATAATGCCGGAGAAGATTCCATATCCCATTATTGTTTATGGAAGGGAGAAAACTGCCAGGTCCGTGAAGATATAGTAATGTCTTCTTTGAATGGATCTCTGTCACTGAGGGAGGGGCCATGGAAACTTGAACTTTGTCCCGGCGCCGGAGGACCATCAGATGTCATGAACAAAACAGATCTGCGTACATTGCCGAAATTCCAGTTATATCATATGACAGGAGATGTTGGAGAACGATATAATCTTTATGAAAAACAACCGGAGATTGCCGAGCGGCTGCGGCTGAAATTGATAAAGTATATCGAAGACGGAAGATCTACACCGGGAGAAAAACAGGAAAACTATAACAATGATAATTGCTGGGAAGAAATCGGCTGGTGGATACGGGGGGAGGAGGTCAGAATTGATACGAGATTATAAAGAAAAGCGTTTGAGTGAGAGAGAGAACGCGCTGAGAATATATTCGGGAAAAGGAGAACCGGAATACATTCCCACGGCTGTATCATGTTATAAAACGGTAATACCATCTGGTGTGAGAGAGCGTCCGCCCTGGCACGAGGATGGAGAAGACTGGTTCGGCGTTTATTGGATATGGGATGAAAAAACGATGGGGCATACCCCGGATCCCAGAAGACCGCCTGTCATCGAAAATATATGTGAGTGGGATAAGAGTTTGAGACTTCCGAACTTAGATGAAATTGACTGGACATCAGCAGCGAAAGCTGATTTGGAAGGTTATGACAGGGAAAGCAGTTTGCTGCGTTTGTTCCTGGAAAGCGGTCCCTTTGAACGCTTACATAGTCTGGTTGGATTTGAGGAAGCGTTGATTGCCATGTATGAAGAACCAGAAGCTTTCTGTGGTCTTATGAGCAAGCTTACAGATTTTCGGGTAAAGCTGATTGAGTATCTGGGAAGCGCGTACCGGCCGGATGTGATTCTTAATATGGATGATCTGGCAAGTGCATCAGCCCCGCTTTTTTCAATGGATATGTATCGTAAATTTATTAAATCTTATGAAAAAAGGATCGCTGATGCGATACATGCCCAGGGCGCATATTTTCTGTATCACAGCTGCGGCAGAATGCAGGACTTTATTGATGATTTGCTTGAAATTGGAGCAGACGGACTGAATGCATTAACTCCCTGCAATGACCAGAAGGCAGTTATGGAAAAATACGGTTCCAGGTTCGTAGTAGACGGGGGACTGGACAGTTTGCTGATCAGCGGAGAAAATACAACCGAAGAGGAGCTTCGGGAAGAGATCCGCCGCGCCTGTGACATTTTCGGACCCTTCAAACGATATATTATACATCCCGCCAGTTTTATTCCGGAACATAAAAAAATTCTTTTGGATGAAGCGGTTAA
Organism: uncultured Lachnospiraceae bacterium; assembly: GCA_946491665.1. GTDB lineage: Bacteria > Bacillota > Clostridia > Lachnospirales > Lachnospiraceae > Eubacterium_I. The sequence goes on from CAMLYL010000022.1 coordinate 25,583, forward strand.
ATACGGGCATACATTTTACAAAAATATAAAATAGGATCAAAGGGCAGATGCAGATGAAATATTCTGGCATCTGTCTTTTTGTGTTTATGATAACGGTGAAGAAAAAACGGAGGTGTTAAAGTAGTTTTAGTATATGGGAATACACGATAAAAGTAGAGACAGGAGAAAAGAAATGACAGCATTTGTACTATTTGTAATATGCACTTTGGCATCTGCAGTGGGTTCAATAGTGGGGGCGGGAGGGGGTGTCATAATAAAACCTGTTCTTGATATGATTGGACTGCTTCCGGTTTCAACAGTGAGTTTTTGCTCAGGGTGTACCGTATTAGGGATGTCGTTGTGTTCACTGATAGGGAGCCGAAAAGGCGAAATAAGACTTCATTTAAAGACCAGTACGCTGTTAGCCATTGGTGCGGTTTGCGGCGGTATAGTCGGAAAGTGGCTGTTTGAACTGGTGCGGAGTGCGGCTGGAAATGAGAATGTATTAGGAATGGTTCAGGCAGCGTGCCTGACAGGTGTCAATTTTTTTGTGCTTTTATATGTTTGCAGAAAAGACAAAATTTCGTCAGGACATGTAACAATGCCGGCTGCAGTAATCACAATAGGAATTTTTCTGAGTGTCATTTCTTCTTTTCTGGGAATCGGAGGCGGCCCCATAAATGTGGCGGTATTATTCTTTTTCTTTTCCATGGAAGCAAAAGAAGCGGCAAAGAATTCATTATACATAATTGTATTTTCGCAGATTTCGAATATTGCATCTGCAATTGTTACAGATTCTGTACCGGAATTTAAATGGATTCATCTTGGCATGATGATTTTGGGAGGCATTGGCGGGGCGCTGTTGGGAAACATTTTTTCCAGGAAAATGGATAATAAAGATGTGGAATCAGTTTTGAAAGTTTTAGTGTCAGTGATCGTGTGCCTGGGGATTTATAATATATTAAAATATTCTATGTTGTGTTAGAGAGGAGAAAAGTGATGCCGCCATTAAGTATTTTGATAAAACCGGCTTCCGGAAGCTGTAATATGCGCTGCCAGTATTGTTTTTATACAGATGAAATGAAAAACCGGAAAACCGCTGTTTATGGAAAAATGTCTGAGAATGTTCTGGAGATGCTGCTGCAAAAAGCTTTTTCCTATGGAACAGGAAGCATTACATTTGGATTCCAGGGAGGAGAACCTCTTTTGATGGGAATCGGATTCTATGAAACATTCTGCCGGTTGAAAGAAAAATATAATACAAAAAATATACCGGTTTTTTGTACGATTCAGACAAACGGGATTTTGCTGGATGAGAAATGGGCCGAATTTTTGGCAGAGGAAAAAATTTTGGTTGGCCTTTCTCTTGACGGTCCGCGTTCCATACATGACGTGTATCGGAAGGACATAAATGGGCAGGGAACTTTTCAAAGAGTCATGAAATCTGTTGGAATTTTGGAGCGGGCAGGTGCGGAGTTTAATATTCTGACTGTACTGACAGAGGAAAGCGCTGCAAATATTGAGCGTATATACAATTTTTTTCGAAGCAGGAATTTTTTGTATCAACAGTATATTCCTTGTCTGGAACCGCTTGGAAGACAGGATATGTCTGGATATTCACTGAAGCCCAAAACATACGGAGAGGCGTTAAAAACAATGTTTGATTTATGGTTTCGGGATATACAGCAGGGAATTCCGGTTTACCATCGCTTTTTTGAAAATCTGGTTGGGATGGCGGCGGGATATGAACCGGAGAGCTGCGATATGAAAGGGCGATGCTCGGAGCAGTATGTAATTGAAGCGGACGGCACGGTCTACCCCTGTGATTTTTATGTTTTGGATGAGTATGATATGGGAAATATTTCAGAGGATTCTTTTGAACAAATAGATAAAAGACGGAATCAAATTAAATTTATAGAGCCGTCTGTTCCGCTGGAAAAAGAATGCAGAAGCTGTCATTGGAAGCACTTATGCAGAGGCGGATGCAGAAGAAACCGTATTATTCAGCAGGACGGAGTATTGGGAAAGAATCGGTTTTGCGAGGCCTACCAGATATTTTTTCCGTATGCAATAGAGAGAATCAAGTTATTGGCAAATCAAATTTAATAAACAAACTCCGGTTTGGCCGCTGTACTTTTTTCTTGCATTTGCAAAATCCTTGTGCTATAATTCAAAAATGACTGTAAATGGCGGAAGTATGCCCTTTTTGCTGTGGAAGGATATGCCCCCGCTTTTTGATATAAATAGAAGGAGGAAACAGTGAAATGAGTGTACAGGTTGAGAACTTGGAAGAGAAGAATACAGTGAAGCTTACCATCGAAGTGTCTGCGGAGGAACTGGAGAAGGCGCTGCAGGAAGCTTATAATAGACAGAAAAAGGATATCAGCATGCCTGGTTTCCGTAAGGGTAAAGTGCCCAGAATGATGATTGAGAAGATGTACGGTCCGGGCGTTTTCTATGAAGACGCGGCGAACAGCCTCATTCCCCAGGCATACAGTAATGCTGCGAAGGAGAGCGGACAGGACATCGTATCCAGACCGGTGATCGACGTGGTTCAGATTGAGAAGGGCAAGCCTTTTATTTTTACCGCAGAGGTTGCCATCAAGCCGGAGGTTACTCTTGGCAAGTACATGGGCGTTACTGTAACAAAGATTGATACTGCTGTTACAGATGAGGAGATTGATACAGCAGTAAATCAGGAAAGAGAGAATAACGCCAGAATCGTGGCTGTTGAGGGCCGCGCAATCGAGAGCGGAGATACCGCGGTAATTGATTATGAGGGATTTGTTGACGGCGTTGCTTTTGACGGCGGAAAGGCTGAGAATCACTCTCTGGTAATCGGATCTGGTTCTTTCATCCCCGGATTTGAGGATCAGCTCATCGGCAAAAATGCCGGCGAGGATGTAGAAGTAAAGGTTACCTTCCCGGAGGAGTATCATTCCGCTGATCTGGCAGGAAAAGACGCAGTATTTAATGTTAAGATTCACGAGATCAAGACGAAAGAGATTCCGGAGCTGGATGACGAGTTCGCTCAGGATGTTTCCGAGTTTGATACTGTTGCCGAGTATAAAGAGAGCGTAAAGAAGAAACTGGAAGAGCGCAAAGCAGCTGAGGCAAAGAATGCACAGCAGGAAGAGGCTCTGAATAAGATTATTGAGAAGTCTGAGATGGATATTCCGGCTGCGATGATCGATACACAGTGCGAGAATATGATTAATAATTTTGCTCAGCAGATGGCACAGCAGGGACTGTCTATGGATCAGTATATGCAGTTTTCCGGCACAACGATTGATCAGCTGAAAGAGCAGGTTCGTCCGGAGGCGGAGACACGCATCAAGCAGGAGCTGGTTCTTGAGGCGATCGCAAAGGCTGAGAATATCGAGATTACAGATGAGGACGTGGACGCTGAGATCGAGAAGATGGCATCCATGTATCAGATGGAAGCAGCGCAGTTGAAGAGCTACATGGGCGAGGAAGAGAAAGAGAATATGAAGCTTGATCTTGCTTCCCAGAGAGCGTTGGAGCTGATTGCCGGGAATATGAAGCCCCGGGCAAAGGCAAAGACCAAGAAAGAAAAAGAGGCGGAAGAGGCTGCAGGCTCTGAGACAGAGGAAGCAGCAGAGTAATTCTGCCGCAGGCTACAGAAGAAAGGTTCTGAACCGGACGCCGTATCTGCGGAGCGCGCCGATTCAGACTATAGTGTATGAGAGAAAGCAGATCGAGCCGGCCTGGCCGGTCTGCTTTGTCAGATGTGGAAAGATCCGTGGGAGCGGGTCTTGAATGTTGAGAAAAGGAGGCACGTTATGAGTTTAGTACCTTACGTTGTGGAGCAGACCAGCAGAGGCGAGCGCAATTACGATATTTATTCCAGACTGTTAAAGGACCGGATTATTTTCCTGGGTGAGGAAGTTAATGAGACGACTGCCAGCCTGACCGTGGCGCAGCTTCTGTTTTTGGAGTCGGAGGATCCGGGAAAGGATATCCAGCTTTATATCAATTCCCCCGGCGGCGTAGTATCCTGCGGCCTGGCAATTTATGATACCATGCAGTACATCAAGTGCGACGTTTCTACCATCTGCATCGGTATGGCAGCCAGCATGGGCGCTTTTCTGCTGGCAGGCGGGGCAAAAGGAAAACGGTTTGCGCTTCCCAATGCGGAGATCATGATCCATCAGCCCTCCGGCGGAGCTAAGGGGCAGGCGACGGATATTCAGATCGTGGCTGAAAATATTTTGAAGACCAAGGAGCGTCTGAACCGCATTCTGGCGGAAAATACAGGCAAACCTATTGATGTGATTGCGGCGGATACAGAGCGTGATAATTTTATGTCTGCGCAGGAGGCTATGGAGTATGGCCTGATTGATGCCGTGATTGCAAACAGACAGTAAAATTGTATATTTTGGAGGAAACATGGCAGGAAGAATCAATCAGGAAGATAAGGTTCGCTGCTCTTTCTGCGGCAAGTCCCAGGAGCAGGTGAACAAATTGATTGCCGGGCCCAACGGGGCATATATCTGTGATGAGTGCATCGGGATCTGTAATGAGATCCTGGATGAGGAGATATATGATGGAGATGATTCGGAGACCGGCGGGCTGAAAAATGAGATTAATCTTTTAAAGCCCGAGGAGATGAAGGCGTTTCTGGATGAGTATGTAATCGGTCAGGATGAGGCGAAGAAAGTTCTCTCGGTGGCTGTTTATAACCATTATAAAAGAATCCTTGCAGGATCAGAACTGGATGTGGAGCTGCAGAAGAGCAATATTCTGATGCTGGGACCTACCGGTTCCGGAAAGACTCTGCTGGCGCAGACTCTGGCGCGGATTCTGAATGTGCCTTTTGCCATTGCGGACGCTACCACATTGACAGAAGCCGGTTATGTGGGTGAGGATGTGGAGAATATTCTTCTGAAAATCATCCAGGCAGCGGATTATGAGGTGGAAAAGGCGGAATACGGCATCATCTATATTGATGAGATTGATAAAATCACCAGAAAATCGGAAAATGCGTCCATCACCAGAGATGTTTCCGGCGAGGGCGTGCAGCAGGCTCTTCTGAAGATCCTGGAGGGAACACTGGCTTCTGTTCCGCCTCAGGGCGGAAGAAAGCATCCCCAGCAGGAGCTGATTCCGATTGATACCACAAATATTCTTTTTATCTGCGGGGGTGCCTTTGAAGGACTGGATCGGATTATCGAGAATCGCATGGACCGCGGTTCTATCGGTTTTAATTCCGAGCTCAGTATCAGAGATGATAAGAATATCAGTGAGGTTTTAAAGGAGGCTATGCCTCAGGATTTTGTAAAATTCGGTATGATACCGGAGTTTATGGGACGTGTGCCGGTGACGGTTTCTCTGGAAGCGCTGGATCGGGAAGATCTGATTCGTATTCTGAAAGAGCCGAAGAATTCTCTGCTGAAGCAGTATGAGAAGCTTCTGGAGCTGGATGGCGTAGAGCTGATATTTGAGGATGATGCGCTGGAGGCGATTGCGGATCTTTCTCTCAGCCGGAAGACCGGAGCCAGAGGACTGCGTGCCATTATGGAGAGTGTCATGATGGATCTGATGTACCGGATTCCGTCAGATACAAGTATCAGGAAGTGTACGATTACAAAGGCGTTTGTAGAAGGGACAGGGGAGGCTCTCCTGGAATATGCGGCGTAATCGGCGGACAGGATAATTATATCAGTTGGGAGACGGCTCCGGCCCTGAGCGGGCGGAGAGTAATAAACTGGTATCAGGGGCGGGGTCAGTTTTGGCGCCGCCCCTTATTTGAAGAGGGAAAGTCTGGCAGATGTTTGGAAAGATAAAAGAAAAAAGCCGTTGTACAGAAACTTTTGGAGGACGAGTAATGAGTGAACATATACAGAAAATTCCCGCGGTTGCACTGCGGGGCACCTGCCTTTTGCCGGGGGCAGTCACCCATTTTGATATCAGCCGGAAACGGTCCGTCCGGGCGGTTGAGGAAGCGATGAAACGAGGCGGCCGCATTTTTCTGATTACCCAGAAGAATATACAGGTGGAAGAGCCCTGGGAGCAGGATCTTTACCGGGTGGGGATGCTTGGACGGATCAAGCAGATTGTGAAAATGCAGAATGATATTGTCCGTGTAATTGTAGATGCAGTCTGCCGGGCAGAACTGGTCAGTATCCTGGAAGAACGGGAAATTTTAAAGGCAGAGATCATTACGCTGGGGAGTCAGAAGGACGACTATCCGGAGGTGGTGCAGGAAGCCATGCTGCGCAGTCTTCAGGAGGCGCTGCTGAATTATGCGGGGGTCAATTCGAAGGTTGGAAGGGAGCTGCGGGGGCAGCTTGACGGTCTGAACCGGCTGGATACATTTATTGATATTGTGGGAAACAGTCTCCCCATACCTTATCAGAAAAAGCAGAGGATTCTGGAAACGCTGGATCTCCGGGAGCGTTATGAGGTTCTGATGGAGATTCTTTCAGAAGAAACGGATATCATGCAGATTAAAAATGATATTCAGCAGAAGGTGAAGGCCCGCGTAGATAAGAACCAGAAAGAGTATGTTCTGAGAGAGCAGCAGAAGGTAATCCGGCAGGAGCTGGGCGAGGAGGATACGGAGTCTGAGGCGGATCAGTTTTTGCAGGCAGTGGAGGAACTGGATGCGCCGGATACGGTGAAGGAACGGCTGCGGAAGGAGATCCGTCGGTTCCGGACAGTTGCTTCCAATCCTTCTGAGGGTACGGTGGTGCGTACCTGGCTGGAAACCATGCTGGAGCTTCCCTGGAACAGGAAGTCCGAGGACTGTACAGACCTGAAATTTGCGAAGCAGATTCTGGATGATGATCATTATGGGCTGGATAAGGTAAAGGAGCGTGTGCTGGAGTTCCTGGCAGTGCGCCATATGACGGCCGGCGGGGAGAGCCCCATTATCTGTCTGGTGGGACCGCCCGGAACAGGAAAGACCAGTATAGCCAAATCTGTGGCTCACGCGCTGAATAAGAAGTATGTCAGAATCTGTCTGGGCGGAGTACGGGATGAGGCGGAGATCCGGGGCCACAGGAGAACCTATGTGGGAGCTATGCCGGGACGGATTGTGGCCGGGCTGAAAAATGCCGGTGTGAGCAATCCCCTGATGCTTCTGGATGAGATTGACAAGATGAGCAGTGATTACAAGGGAGATACTGCTTCCGCCATGCTGGAGGTTCTGGATTCTGAGCAGAATACACGATTTAATGATCATTATGTGGATATGCCTGTGGATCTTTCTGAAGTACTGTTCATTGCGACTGCCAATGATATGCAGACCATACCTAAACCGCTTCTGGACCGTATGGAGCTGATTGAGGTCAGCAGCTATACCGCCAACGAAAAGCTGCATATCGCAAAAGAACATCTGGTAGGCAAGCAGAGACGCGCCAACGGCCTGAAGGAAGCACAGATTTCCTTTACGGACGAGGCGCTTCGGGAGATTATTGATGAATATACCCGTGAGGCGGGCGTGCGGGATCTGGAGCGGAAGATCGGCCGGATCTGCCGGAAAACAGCCCGTCAGATTTTTGAAGGCGACTGCGAGAGCGCTGTTGTAAAGGCGGAGGATCTGGAGCAGTATCTGGGAAAAGCACGTTACCGTGTGGATGCCAAAAACGATGAAGACGAGGTGGGGATCGTCCGGGGACTTGCCTGGACCAGTGTGGGCGGAACCACTCTTCAGATTGAGGTCAATATTATGCCGGGAAAAGGTGAGTTCCGGCTGACCGGACAGCTGGGCGATGTGATGAAGGAGTCTGCCCAGACGGGAATCAGTTACATACGTTCCATCAGTGAACAGTACGGGATTGACAGCAGCTTTTTCACAAAGCACGATATTCACATTCATATTCCGGAGGGCGCTGTGCCGAAGGACGGTCCGTCGGCGGGAATTACGATGGCTACGGCTATGCTGTCCGCCATTACGGGACGGAAGGTCCGGGCAGATGTGGCGATGACAGGAGAGATTACGCTGCGCGGCAGGGTACTGCCCATCGGCGGTCTGAAAGAAAAACTGCTGGCGGCCAGAACTGCCGGCATCATGACAGTATGCGTGCCGGAGAAGAACCGGGCGGATGTGGAAGAGATTGACTCTGAAATTACAGACGGAATGGATATTCATTTCGTCAGCAGTATGGAGCAGGTACTGGAAACTGCTCTTGTATAGAGAGCAGTCCGGGAAAGGAGTTAGTATGATTATAAGGAATGTGTCGCTGGAGACGGTATGCGGTTATACCAGCAAACTGCCTGAAAACACGAAGCCGGAGATTGCTTTTGCAGGGAAGTCCAATGTGGGGAAATCATCTCTGATCAATGCTCTGATGAACCGGAAGTCTCTGGCCCGCACCTCCGGTCAGCCGGGAAAGACGCAGACCATTAATTTTTATAATGTAAATGATGAACTGTATCTGACCGATCTTCCGGGCTACGGTTTTGCGAAAGTGTCGGAAAAGGAGAAGCAGAAATGGGGGCAGATGATTGAGAATTATCTGCACACTTCAAAACAGCTTCGGGCAGTTTTTCTGCTGATTGATATCAGGCATGATCCGTCAGCCAATGACAGGATGATGTATGAGTGGATGGTGTATCAGGGCTTTCATCCGATTATCATTGCCACGAAGCTGGATAAAATCAAGAGAAGTCAGCTTCAGAAGCAGCTGAAAGCCATACGGACCGGACTGAATGTAGAGCCGGAGACGATTATTATTCCATTTTCCGCCCAGACCAAGCAGGGACGGGAGGAAATCTGGGAACTGGCGGAGCAGATTGTGAACGCGTAGCAGAGAAATGTGTCCGGATGGAAAGACGACAGCCTGAATAAGGAGTATGTTTTGAAAAATAAGTATGTTTTTGTAACGGTTTTGCTGGCGGTAATACTGCTGGCAGGAGTGGGATTTACGGCTGCCTATCTGCACCGGCAGGACGGAGAACAGAGCCGGGAGAGACTTACCGTAGTCACTTCCTTTTATCCCATGTATGTTGCGGCCAGAAATGTGATCGGTGATACTGAGGGAGTAACTCTGGAAAATCTGAGTGAGCCGCAGACCGGGTGCCTTCATGACTATCAGCTTACATCTGCGGATATGAAGCTTTTATCTACGGCCGATGTGTTTATTGTAAACGGCGGCGGAATTGAGACTTTCCTTACAGATGTGGCGGAGGAGTACCCCGAACTGACAATTATCAATGCCTGTGAAAATCTGGAATTGCTGGGAGAAAACGCCCATGCCTGGATGAATATGGACGATTACTGCACTCAGGTGGAAACTATCTGCGAGGGACTGACAGAAGCAGACAGCGCAGGAGCAGAGCAATACGAAAAAAATGCAGAAATCTATCTGGAAAAGATTGCCGGTCTTCAGGAGGAGTACAGTGATGTGGTTTCAATTCTCCAGGGGCAGCCGGTAGTGCTGTTCCATGAAGCCTATGAATATATAGCGGAGGAATTCGGAATGGAAGTGGCCGGACTGCTGAATCTGGATGAGGAGCGGCAGGTCAGCGCCGGGGAAGTTGCGGATATTCTGTCTGCCATAGAGACGCAGGGGGTGTCTGTGATTCTGGCAGAAGAGCGGTATGGAAAAGACATGGGGGATATGATGGAGAAAGAGAGCGGCGTACAGGTGGTGTATCTGGATACTCTGACCCGGGGAGATTACGACGCGGACAGCTATCTGGACGGTATGCGCTCGAATCTGGAACTTCTGACAGAAGCCTTTGGAACTGACAGCACAGGAGAATAAGATGTTTCGAAAACTTATAGAGCCCTGCGGCCTTCACTGTATTCGAATGAACGATATTGGCGTCACAGTGGGGGAACAGGAGATACTGAAAAATATTAATCTTCATATTCACTGCGGGAATCTGGCGGCGGTGATCGGCAAGAACGGAGCGGGAAAGTCTACTCTGATCAAGGCCATTCTGGGGGATATCCCGCATACGGGAACCATCGAGTTTTCCCTTCATGAGAAGGGAAAGGTTGTCTCCGGAAAAAATATGGAGCTGAAGATCGGCTATGTGCCCCAGTCGCTGAATATTGAGAAGAAGACTCCGATCAGTGTGTATGATATGATTGCCTGCTATCAAAGTTCCTATCCGGTTTTCTGGAAGAAGAGCCGGTCCCTGTATCAGAAAATCCGGGAAACTCTGGAGATTTTTCAGGCGGCGGAGCTGATTGACAAGCAGGTGTGCAATCTTTCCGGAGGAGAGCTGCAGAGAGTCCTTCTGTCCATGGCGATTATGGACGGGCCGGATCTGCTGCTCCTGGATGAACCGGTGTCGGGCATTGATCAGACCGGCATGGATCTGTTCTATCAGAAAATTTCGGAACTGAAAAATCATTATGATCTGGCGATCATTCTGATTTCTCATGATCTGGATTATGTGGCCCGCTATGCGGATCAGGTGATTCTGATTGATGATAAAACCGTGGCCTGCCAGGGGGATGTCCGTCATGTTTATGAGAGTCCGGAGTTTGAGCGTGTTTTCGGCGGTTTTGATCTGGAAAATTACAAACCCCGCCGGAAAAGCCGGAAAGCGGACAGCGGCGTTCCCGACGGAGAAAAACAGCCCTATAATCCGCTGTACCGGGGCAGAAGGGGGGCGGAATGATGGAACAGTTCATGTCTCTTTTCCAATATGATTTCATGATTCTGGCCTTTGCGGCGATTCTGATTATCGCTCCGCTGTTCGGTGTGCTGGGAACTATGATTGTAAATAATAAAATGGCCTTCTTTTCGGATGCGCTGGGACACTCGGCGCTGACCGGGATCGCGGTGGGCGTGATCTGCGGAATCCCGGACACCAGTCTGGCTATGGTGATTTTCGGCGTGGCATTTGCATTGCTGCTCAACTGGATTAAGAGCAGAAATCCGGCGTCAACGGACACGATTATTTCCGTGTTTTCTTCCTGCTGCATTGCCATTGGTCTGGCAATTTTGTCCCGGGGAGGGAATTTCAGCAAATATTCCAGCCTTCTTCTGGGAGATATTCTGAGTATTACCCGGAGAGAGATTGTTTATCTGCTGCTGATTTTTATTGCTACGATTATTTTCTGGCTGGTCTGCTATAACCGCCTGCAGGCTGTCAGTCTGAACCGGACACTGGCAAAGAGCAGGCAGTTCAGAATCAGACTGATTGAAAACCTGTTTTCCGTTTTTATTGCGCTGATTGTAATGCTTTCCATCAAATGGATTGGAATTCTTCTGATTAATGCTCTGCTGATCCTTCCGGCAGCTTCTTCCAGAAATATTGCAGAAAATGTGCGGGAATATCATCTGTTTTCCATAATTTTCTCGTTGTTTTCCGGTATATTGGGGCTGTTTGTGTCTTATTATACGGATATGGCGACGGGACCGATGATTGTAATTTTCGCATCGGTAATCTTTTTTGCCACTTATTTTTATGGAAGGAATCGCTGAGGGCGCAGGAGAATGATGAAGAAAAGAGAACAGTTAGATCTGATCAGGCAGCATAAAGCCTCCATCATAGGGATGGAGCAGGCCAGAAAATCTGCGGTCTGTATTCCGCTGATTGATACAGAGGATGGTTTCGATGTGCTTTTCGAGATCCGTTCCTCCAGAATGCAGAGTCAGCCGGGGGACATCTGTTTCCCGGGAGGGATGGTAGAGCAGGGAGAGACAGAGCAGGAGGCCGCAGTCCGGGAAATGACGGAGGAGCTTCTGGTGGATCCTCGGCAGATTCGGATGATCGGTCCGATGGATATTTTCCCGGCCAGCCGTTTGTATGTCTATCCCTTTGTGGTACTTCTGGAAAATTACAGGAAAACTTTCAGTACAGATGAGGTAGAGGATGTTTTCCGTGTGCCGCTGCAGTTCTTTCTGGAAAATGAACCGGAAGTTTATTATACTCACATGCAGGTGATCCCCGGAGAAGATTTTCCATATGACCGTATTTATAAGGGACGGGAATATGAATGGAGGGAACGGACAGAGGAAATTTTCTTCTATCAGTATAAGCAGTATAATATCTGGGGAATGACGGCAAAAATGATAGAAGCGCTGGCCAGGCTGATCAGAAACGGGCAGGCGCCTGTTGAGACAGAGATAAAATAAAACAGCAGCCCTGCGGCTGCTGTTTTCACATAGGGAGATTGAGTTATGAAAATGTTTTATCCAAAAAATAGGTAGTTGGCTTGTTTACAGGTATTATAATAACCGGGAAATGTGAGCAAAATATGTCAAATTTCTAAAACAGCGGCAAATTAAATCTTAAAAGAAAATAGGATTTTATTAAGAAAATATAAAGTTCGAAAATAACAGAGAAGAAGGCGGAAATTCCTGCCGAATTCTGCGGTTTTGCGCAGAATGCAGGAATTCTTTCGGGGAGTTACAGAATAGTAATGTGTAAAATATCCGAAAATAATTTCAAAAAAAACGCAACTTTGTGCACACTTTCAGAGTTGGATTTGGTACTATAATAACCGTAAAACCCCCCAATACATTATATAGTTTTTTGCTACCCCATAGTAAAAAATACCTTCTCTTTAGGAAAGAACAGCCAGACGAATGGCTGTTTTTTTCGTTGTATGGAAATATTTCTGCTGCCGGGGGAGGAAAATCTGCGGCCGATTCTGTCTGATCTGTTTATCAGATGTGGGAAGACTCCCGCCTTTACAGGTGGTGAGTATAACAAATTAGTATCAGTGGCGGGAGTCAATCCCCCATCTGATAGACGCTCCGCGAGGATGCGCAGGGATT
>CAMLYL010000023.1 GCA_946491665.1 uncultured Lachnospiraceae bacterium
GCGGCCTCCTGGTCCCAAACCAGGCGCTCTAGCCAAGCTGAGCCACACCCCGCTCGATCTTGATCCCGCTTTCCCGCGACGCAAGACATATTATATGTCATCTGTTTTTGAATGTCAACTGTTTTTTTTAATTTTTTTATGTTATAATTCAGGAAAATTTCAGAATGTGTTTTCGGGATACCAAAAAATGCTTTTGGAATACAGAAATGTTGCTTTTTTGGTCCTCGCAGTTATAATATATCAAATAAGGAAAGATTTCCGTCTGCGAAAGTAAAAAGAATCGGGTATGAACGATTTATAAAAGGAAATGGATGACGTATCATATGATAGAACCGAGATTTACGGAACTGAATGAAAATGAGATCCTGCTTTATCTGGGATATCGGGGGCAGGAAATAACTGTTCAGGTGGAAAGACAGATTGAGGAATGTGCAGGACAGGTGAGGGCGTATGCCAGACCCCGCCTGGTGTATCGCCGGCTGCCGGTCCGCAGGGGCGTGATAGAAGGGCTTCCTGTAGACAGCCGGGATATTGAGCAGCTTCTGACGCCCTGTCGGGAGGCAGTTCTGCTGGCGGTGACTCTGGGGCCGGATATGGAACGTCATCTGATGCGCAGTGAGGTTGTGAATATGTCGGAGGCAGTGATCCTGGATGCCTGTGCCAGTGTGGCAGTGGAAAATGTCTGTGACAGATTTGAGGAAGATCTGAGAGAGGAACTGGAGCGGAAGGAGGGCTTATTTCTGACCAGCCGCTGCAGTCCCGGATATGGGGACTTTCCCATTACTTCCCAGGCAAAGCTTTGTGAAGTGCTGGATACTGTCCGCCGGATCGGGCTGACAGTATCCGACCGTCACATTATGGTTCCCAGGAAATCTGTGACAGCAGTTATGGGAATTGCAGAGAAACCGCAGGAGCTTCGGACGCGGGGCTGTGAAGTGTGCAGCATGTTTCGGACCTGTCCCTATCGGAAAAACGGAACAGACTGCAAATATATTGGAAGGAGCAGAAGTATCATATGAAAGAATTGATTATATTGGATGGCGGCATGGGCACTATGCTCCAGAACGCAGGTCTGGGGCTGGGGGAGCGACCGGAGATTTTCGGGATGGAGCATCCGGAGATTCTGGAGGATATTCAGAGGCGTTATGTGGATGCGGGAAGCCGCGTGATCTACGCAAATACTTTCGGAGCCAACTCTCACAAGCTGCGGGGAACCGGGCATTCTGTGAAGGAAGTTCTGACTGCCAATATCGCCGCGGCGAAGCGGGCGGCGGACGGCAGAGCCAGAGTAGCTCTGGATGTGGGGCCTGTCGGAGAACTGATGGAGCCTCTTGGAACATTATCCTTTGAGGAAGCTTATGATATTTTTGCGGAAATGGCAACAGTAGGAGCCGAAGCAGGGGCGGATCTGATCGTTTTTGAGACTATGACAGATCTGTATGAGGTGAAAGCAGCGGTTCTGGCTGCCCGGGAGAATACCGATCTTCCTGTGTGGGTTACCATGAGCTTTGAGGCCAGTGGAAGAACATTTACGGGAACTACTGCGGCTGCTATGGCTGTGACACTGGATGGTCTGGGGGTGGACGCCATGGGAGTGAACTGCTCTCTGGGACCGGCAGAAATTTATCCGCTGATTCAGGAGATCCGCCAGTGGACAGATAAGCCGCTGATTGTGAAGCCCAACGCCGGACTGCCTGATCCTGCCACCGGGGAATATAGTATGAATGCAGAGGATTTTGCAGTGCAGATGAAACCTTTTGCCGATCTTGGGGTATCCATTCTGGGCGGTTGCTGCGGTACTGCGCCGGAGTTTATTGCCGGACTGAGCCGTTTTGGGGGCGCAGCAGAGGATATCCGCCCGGTGAAAAGAAAAGGTGTCTGCTCTTCCGGTCAGATGGTGGAGTTTGGCGGCGTCCGGGTCATTGGAGAACGGATCAATCCCACGGGCAAGAAGCGTTTTCAGCAGGCGCTGAAGGAACGTGATTTCAACTATATTATGGAACAGGCCATTGAGCAGGCCGATGCGGGAGCCGATATTCTGGATATTAATGTGGGACTGCCCGGACTGGATGAGCCGGCAATGATGGCAGATGTGGTGCGGGCAGTTCAGAGTGTGGTTTCCCTGCCTCTTCAGATTGATTCTTCTGATCCGGCGGCTGTGGAAGCCGGTCTGCGGGCCTGCAATGGACGCGCAATTGTGAATTCGGTGAATGGGGAGGATGAAACGCTGGAGGCAATTCTTCCTGTTGTAAAAAAATATGGCGCGGCGGTTGTGGGGCTGACCATGGACAGAAATGGTATTCCGCAGTCCGCAGAACAGCGGTTTGCGCTGGCAGAGAAGATTGTCCGGGCGGCGCAAGCAGAGGGAATTCCACGGGAGGATGTGCTGATTGACTGTCTGACTCTGACAATTTCCGCCCAGCAGGAACAGGCGGCGGAAACACTGAAAGCGGTGCGGATGGTGCATGAGCGTCTGGGACTTCACTGTGTGCTGGGAGTCAGTAATATTTCCTTCGGTCTGCCGGAGAGAAAACATGTGACAGTCAGTTTTCTGACTCAGGCCATGTGCTGCGGGCTGGATCTTCCGATCGTGAATCCGAATCAGAAAGAAATTATGGATGCTGTATTTGCGTTCCGGGCTCTTTCCGGTGAGGATGCGCAGTGCGGGGCCTATATCGGGCGTTTTGCCGATCGTTCGCAGGAGAAGGAAGTTCCCAGGGCTTCGTCAGAGATGACTGTGGAAACGGCAGTTTTAAAGGGTCTGAAGCAGGAAACAAAGGAGCTTACGGCACAGCTTCTGGAGTTCATGCCGGAACTGGAGGTAATCAATCAGAAACTGATTCCCGCTCTGGATGTGGTGGGAGAAAAATACGAAAAGCAGGAGATTTTTCTGCCTCAGTTAATTAACTCCGCCAATGCGGCCTGTGCCGGTTTTGATTTGATCAAAGACCGGATTGCGAAGCGGGGCGGTGAGAGTGTGACAAAAGGAAAGATCATCCTGGCTACGGTGGAGGGCGATATTCATGATATTGGAAAAATATTGTCCGTGTTGTTCTGGAAAATTACGGATATCGTGTAATTGATCTTGGAAGAGATGTTCCGGTGCAGAAAGTGGTGGATACGGCGATTGCCGAAGATGTGCGGCTGGTTGGTCTTTCCGCGCTGATGACAACTACTGTAGTTTCCATGAAAAAGACGATTCAGGCGCTGCGGGAATCCGGCCATCCCTGTAAAATATTTGTGGGAGGCGCAGTTCTGACGCCGGAATACGCAGAAGAGATCGGGGCGGACTACTATACCAGGGACGCCAAAGCGTCTGCCGATGTAGCAAAGGAAGTTCTGGGATAGCTGTATCAGAGACTTCCGGAAGGAATCAGCAATGTTTATCAGTAAGGCAGACAGATGAAATTCAGATGAGGACGAAAGAAATGAAAGTAAGAGAATATTTAAAGGAATACACATTATTGTTTGACGGAGGAATGGGAACCTACTATTCTCAGAGAAATCATTCTCCGGGTACCGGCTGTGAACTGGCAAGTATCAGTCAGCCGGAACTGATAGAGGAAATTCACCGGGAGTATCTGGAAGCCGGGTGCAGGGCTTTGAAGACGAATACCTTCGGGGCAAACAGGATCAGTTTCCAGGGAGATGAGGAGCTGGTTCGGAAGACTGTTCACGCGGCCTGGGAGGCAGCGGCAAAAGCGGCGGCAGATTATGATGCCTTTGTGTTTGCCGATATCGGACCGATTTCCAGTCCTTCCGGGGAGACGGAGGTTTTTGAGGAATATCGTTTTGTCGCAGACTGCTTCCTGGAGCAGGGAGCGGAGAATTTCCTTTTTGAGACCAATGCGAATACAGATGGACTGAAAGAAATTACGATGTATATCCGGGAAAAAGCGCCTGAGGCATTTATTATTGTCAGTTTTGCTGTTCAGGCCGACGGATTTTCCCGGGATGGTATTCTGGCAGCCGATCTGCTGGCAGATATGAGGGCGCATGGCAGGGCGGATGCGCTGGGACTGAACTGCATCTGCGGCGCGAGACATATGCTGAACCTGGTCCGGGAACTGGATCATGAGGGAATGACGCTGGCGCTGATGCCAAATGCGGGTTATCCCACTGTCATAGGAAACCGGACGTTTTATGACGGGGATCCCCGGTACTTTGCGGAACAGATGAGAGAAATGGCCGCGGAGGGAGCGATGATCCTGGGCGGCTGCTGCGGTACTGCGCCTGTACATATAGAGATGACGGCGCAGGCTCTTGCGGGACGGGGGCAGGAGACTGCTGTTCATCGGGCAAAGATCCGGCGGGAGCGGATCGAAGAGCGTTCGGACAGTCTTTTCTGGAGCAGGCTGAAAGCGGGGGAAAAGGTATTTGCGGCAGAACTGGATCCTCCGGCGGACGCCAATGCGGCGAAGTTCATGAGAGGCGCCTGGGAGCTGAAGGAAGCGGGCTGCGATATCATTACCGTTGCCGACTGCCCTATTGCAAGAGCGCGAATGGATTCCAGTCTGCTTGCCTGCAAAATCCGGCGGGAGCTGAATATGGATGCGCTTCCTCATATGACCTGCCGGGACCGGAATCTGAACGCCACCAAAGCTCTGCTGCTGGGGCTCTATGCGGAAGGGATACGGAATGTTCTTCTTGTAACCGGTGACCCCATTCCGTCGGCGGAGCGGGATGAGGTGAAAAGTGTCTATCAGTTTAATTCCAGAAAACTGGCGGCTTTTGCCGCTTCCCTGGGAAAGCAGGTGCTCCCCGGCTCTTTTCATCTGTTCGGAGCGCTGAATGTCAACGCCAGGAATTTTGATGTACAGTTAAAGCTTGCAAAAGAAAAGGAAGAAAAAGGAATGATCGGATTCCTGACCCAGCCGGTGCTGACGGAGGAAGCTTTTGAAAATCTGAAGCGGGCAAAAGAAGAGCTGAGCGGCTATATTCTGGGAGGCGTTATTCCGGTAGTCAGTGCGAGAAATGCCCGTTTCATGGACAGTGAGATCAATGGAATCAATGTTGATCCGAAGATTACTGAGCTGTATGAGGGAAAGACCCGGGCGGAAAGTGAGGATCTGGCTGTGGAGATCTCTGTGGAGATTATGAAAAGAATTTCCGGTTTTACAGACGGATATTACCTGATGACGCCTTTTGGACGAACCGGACTGATTGTGCGGATCATGAAGGAATTCGGCGTGACGGATCAGAAATAATTTATGGGACAGATGATTTCCCCGGCGGCAGCCGGGGATTTTTCTGTCTGCATTTCAGATGAAGAAAAACGGATCGGTTAGTCACAGGTTAGTAACAAAAAATCATCAGTTCGGCAGAAATCCTGAATTTCCGACTCATAAAACGTTAAGAATTCGTTAAGGTTTCATTGGCTAATTTAGAAAGATTTCTCTGTTACATTATTTTCATAAGGTCAAGGCACTCCGGATGTGGTATGATAACGGGGAGGTGATGAAAATGATTAATATATTAGTATGTGATGACGACAAAGATATCGTGGACGCCATAGAGATTTATCTGGCTCCGGAAGGATACAACATTTTAAAGGCTTATGACGGGATTCAGGCGATCGAGATGATTCAGAAACATGAGATTCATCTTCTGATTCTTGATGTGATGATGCCCCGGATGGATGGTCTGAGAGCGACGCTGAAGATCCGGGAGAAGTCCAATATACCGATTATAATTTTGTCGGCCAAGACGGAGGATACAGATAAGATTTTCGGCCTGAATGTGGGGGCTGATGATTATGTGACAAAACCATTTAATTCTCTGGAACTGGTGGCCCGGGTGAAATCGCAGCTGCGGCGTTATACAAAACTGGGCACAATGGCCCAGGAGAATGTATCCAACATTTATCGGACCGGAGGGCTTGTGATCAACGATGACACAAAGAAGGTCACTGTGGATGGCGTTGAAGTACAGAAGCTGACTCCCATGCAGTATAATATTCTGCTGTTTCTGACGAAAAATAAGGGGCGGGTCTTTTCTATTGAACAGATTTATGAAAGCATCTGGAATGAAAATGCCATTAATGCGGACAATACTGTGGCTGTACATATTCGCCATATCCGTGAGAAGATCGAGATCAACCCCAGGGAGCCGCGTTACCTGAAGGTGGTCTGGGGTGTGGGCTATAAGATGGAAGATATAAAATCCTGATGTATCGGATGGAAGCTTCCTGATGAGTCCGAAGATGAAAAAGGAGGCAATTGTTTTGGAAGAGAAAAATACTGTAAAATATAAACGATACAGTCTTCCGGTAAAGATCCTGATTTTATTTGCGCTGATTGCAAGTACGATTGCTGCGGGAATTACGGGAAGCTGGATCATGATCGGGCTGAACCATGGAATGTCTTTTAAAGAGGTTATGAATCCTGTTCCGTTTGAGGAAAGCCGGCAGGCGGGATATTATCTGAATGAAGAAGGCCATATGCTTCTGGATTGCATTTCCGCAGATCAGCTGAAATCGCTGGATTCCGGGAATTCGGGGAAAAGGGCATGGCTTATTGAAACGCCGGAAGAAACGAATATCGTATTCTATTTGTATGATAAAGAGAATAATACTGTGTATACAAATATAGAAGAATGGGGCAGGTTCAGTCTGGGGAGAGTATACCAGAATTACGGGAATTACAGAGGGGCAGATGCGTCAGATTGTTTTCTGGTGGTAAATTCTGCAAGCGGCAGTGAAGATGACAGTGATTTATCATCACAGATATCAGCTGACGCGGTCAGTGAGCTGAACAGCGGCCTGCTGAATGATATATGGGAGGTACTGTCAGTAAGAAATGAGGATAATGTTGGGGATTATCAGCTTTTTGTGGGCCTGAATTCTACTTATCCGGTTCGGGATTCCTGGTCCTATGGATATCATCAGTTGTATGAATCCTATGCAGAGAGTATTTTCAGTCAGTGGCCGTACATATTTTTTGCGGCGCTGGGAATTATGATCTGGATGCTGATTCTGGTGGGAAGGCAGGCCGGCCATAATTCAGGGGACAGAGAGATTCATCTGAAATCGATTGACCGTTTCCCTATAGAGATCTGGGTTGTGGTTGATGTGGTTCTGGTTGTAATCGGAATTGCCATGGTGGTAAACGGACTGAACAACAGTTATTGGACGTACTGGGCCGCCCACTATAATATAGATGTGCAGGAGCTGTTTCTGGGAAGTGCGCCTGTAGTAACGGGCGGAATGCTGATATTGTCTCTCACAGCGGCAAAGATTATCAATCTGTACGGCCGGCGGATCAAGGCGAAGACTCTGGACGGCAGCGCGATTCTTGCCGTGGGAAAACGGGTGGTTCACTGGTTCCAGACACTTTATGAATCGCGGAGAGAGAATCAGAAACTGATCATCCGCTATGTGGTGATACTTATTGTGAATTTCTTCCTGCTTCTCATAGTATTTCTGCTGTTTGGCGTCTGGTATCCCGGCGCAGGATTTTTCTTCCTGCTGATACTGATTCTGGCCGATGTATATATGCTGTACCGGCTGGTGAAAAATGAAAAGGGCAAGGATGAGATCAAATCGGCCCTGAAGGAAATTTCACAGGGAAATCTGGACTATCAGATTGATACCGCAGATATGTCAAAGCAGAACAGGGAGATGGCGGAAGAAGTCAACCGCATGCGGGACGGATTGAAAACAGCAGTGGAGACGCAGTTAAAGAGCGAACGGCTGAAAACAGATCTGATCGCAAATGTGTCCCACGACATCAAGACACCTCTGACCTCTATCATTAATTATGTGGATATTTTAGACAGGGAACATTTTGAAGATGAACGGATTGCCGGATATGTGGATATTCTGGTTCGCAAGTCAGCCCGTCTGAAACAGCTGACGGAGGATCTGATTGAAGCGTCAAAGATCAGTTCCGGCAATATTACACTGGATATGCAGGAGATTAATTTAAAACAGTTAATAAAGCAGACAAACGGAGAATTTGAAGAAAAATTTGCGGCCCGTCATCTGCAGCTTGTCTGCAGGCTGCCGGAGGAAAATCTCATGATTCTGGCAGACGGCCGACGGATGTACCGGGTTCTGGAAAATCTGTATAATAATGCGGCGAAGTACGCCATGCCTTATTCCCGAGTTTATGTAGACGGTGAAACCGAGGACGGAAAAGTTACATTTTCCATTAAAAATATGTCGGAGAATCCGCTGAATATCAGTGCGGATGAACTGATGGAACGGTTTGTACGGGGGGACACTGCCCGCACAACAGAAGGAAACGGACTGGGACTGGAGATTGCCCGGAATCTGACTGTGATGCAGCACGGAAAGTTCTATCTGCATCTGGACGGCGATCTGTTCAAGGTAGTAATTGTTTTCGGAGAGCCGGAGGAAGAACCTCAGGAACCGGAAGCGGATCAGGAGCAGACCAATGAAAAGGAAAAGTCCCGTTCAAAGAAAACGAAAAAACAGAAGCGGGAGAAAAAACATGTCAGGCTGCGGTTCAGAAATCCCATTACGGTGGAGACAGAAGAAACGCAGACAGAGGATGAAATGAAATCATAAGATCTTTTCTCGAAGAAGAGCGGGAAATGCGGAGAAATGCAGGGTTTGTGTCAGCTGGACGCAGACCCTGTCGCAATTTTACGATGAAAATTCCTTGAGGACAGGCATAAAAATTTCTATAATGAAATTATAATAACAGTTCGGAACAAACGGGGACGGACTGCTGTATATTTATCTGCAGAGACAGGAGGTATCGTTATGGAAAAGGTGCGCTATATGATTTCAGATGCGGCTAACCGGATACAGGTAGAGTCGCATGTGCTGCGTTACTGGGAAGAGGAATTAGAACTGGATGTCCCGAGAAATGAGATGGGGCATCGTTATTATACAGAAGAGAATCTCCGTCAGTTTGAGGAAATCAAGAAGCTTAAAGAGGAAGGATATCAGCTGAAAGCTATTAAGATGCTGATACATAATCCTCAGATGAAGGATGTAAAGAGTGAGGGCGCAGCGGAGAAAAAGGAAGCTGCGGAAAGCGGAAAAATGTACGCAGAGGAACCGGAGCATAAAGAAGTCTTCTCTGTGGAAAAGACGGAAGCGGAGGAGACGGACGCATCTGTGGTTTCTTCCGGTGCGCCCCTTTCCAAGCTGGAGCAGTTTCAGCTGATGATGAATGAAATTGTCCGAAACGCCATCGCTGAAAACAATCAGGCGCTGGGGCATGAGGTCAGTTCCCAGGTCGGGGAGCGGGTTTTAAAGGAGATGAATTATCTTATGCGGGAGCGGGAAGAACAGGAGGAGGAGCGGTTCCGCAAGCTGGATGAAACGATTCGAAGCCGCCAGAGAAGGACAAGGCGGGAAAAAACAGCCGGAAGAAAGGAAAAATCCGGGAAAGTCCGTCTGCGTACAAGAGAGAGCGTATCCTGAGCGTAGAAAAATAAATATTTTTTTCATACTTCCATTCACAAAAAACAGGAAATGAGGTAAACTGTGATAGAATATGAGCTTTTGGAAATGAGGAGTATGTTTATGAATATTGTTGTTTTGGCTGGAGGACTCAGCACAGAGAGAGATGTATCACTGATCACCGGCTCCATGGTGAGCAGAGCGCTTAGAGAAAAGGGACATCGGGTGATTATGCTGGATGTCTTTATGGGGTATCAGGAGGCAGAGACAGATATTTCTGATATATTTGACCACTGTCAGGAGGCCAGTGTTCCGGAGGGAGTCATTACGGCAAAAGAGCCGGATCTGGCAAAGGTGAAAGCGATGCGGAAGGATCAGTCAGACTGCTTTTTCGGTCCCAATGTGATTGCCATCTGCCGGGTTGCTGACTTTGTTTTTATGGCTCTGCACGGTGAAAATGGAGAAAACGGAAAGATTCAGGCGGCTTTTGATCTGTTTGGAATTCGCTATACAGGAACCGGTTATCTGGGAAGCGCGCTGGCAATGGATAAGGGAATTTCCAAGAAGATGTTTGACGCCGCAGGGATACCGACGCCTCATTGGATTTCCATGAAAAAGAATGAGCAGAAGACTCTGGCGGAGACAGGACTGGGGCTGCCCTGTGTGGTGAAGCCCTGCTGCGGAGGATCCAGTATCGGAGTTTTCATTGCCCGCACAGAAGAAGAGTATGAGAAAGCTTTGCGGGATGCTTTCCGATATGAGGATGAAATTGTTGTGGAGGATTATGTGGAAGGCAGAGAGTTTTCCGTGGGAGTGATTGATTATCGGGCGCTTCCTGTGATTGAGATCGCTCCGGTGGAAGGCTTTTATGATTATGAGAATAAATATAAGGCAGGAAGTACAGTGGAGACCTGTCCGGCGCAGCTTCCGGCGGCGGCTGCAGCGCGAATGCAGCAGATTGCGGTTCAGGTTTGTGAGTGCCTGGGGCTGGATACTTATGCGCGAATGGATTTTCTGCTGAATGATAAGGGAGAAATGTTCTGTCTGGAGGCGAATACGCTTCCGGGGATGACGCCGACCAGTCTGCTTCCCCAGGAGGCGGCCGTAACCGGCATGGAATTCGGGGATCTGTGTGAAAAACTGATTCTTGTTTCCCGGAAAAAATATGAGAGAGACTGAAATATATTCAGGATAACAAAGGCGGACTTACTTTATGAGACAAATGACATTAAAAAATATAGCGGCGTCCTGTCATGGCGTTTTTTATGGAGACCAGGAACAGGAGACGGAGGAGATTTCCGGAGTTGTGATCGACAGCCGGCAGGTGGAACCAGGATATCTTTACATAGCCATGCGGGGGGAGCGGGTGGACGGACATAAGTTTATCCCGGATGTGTATGAGAAAGGCGCGGCGGCTGTGCTTTCCGAACAGGTTCTGGAAAGTCCTGCGGGACCGTATATTCTGGTGGAATCCTGCCCGCAGGCACTGAAGGACATCGCTGAGTTTTACCGCTCTGTATTGGAGATTCCCGTCATCGGCATTGCCGGAAGCGTGGGAAAGACCAGTACCAAGGAGATGATTGCGGCTGTGCTTGGTGAGAAGTACCATGTTCTGAAAACTGAGGGGAACTTTAATAATGAGATTGGCCTGCCGCTGACGCTGCTGAGGATTCGGGAAGAACATGAGGCGGCGGTTGTGGAAATGGGAATTTCTGATTTCGGGGAGATGCACCGTCTGGCAAAGATGGCGCGGCCGGATATCTGTGTGATGACGAATATCGGGCAGTGCCATCTGGAAAACCTGATTGACCGGGACGGCGTTCTTCGGGCGAAATCAGAGATTTTTGATTATCTTCAGCCAGACGGCGTGATTGTGCTCAATGGCAACGATGATAAGCTCTCTGAGATTGATGAGGTAAAGGGAGTCCGGCCTGTCCGCTACTTTGTGGAGGACGGAACGGCGGAGCGCATGAATGAAGATTATTATGTGACGGCGGACGCTATTGAGAATCATGGTCTGAGAGGAATGGAGGCTGTGCTTCATTTTCCAGAGGAAGACTGTCAGATTCACGAGCCGATTCCGGGGGTGCATAATATTTACAATGCCTGCGCCGCAGCCTGCGTGGGACATGCCATGGGCTTAAGCCGGGGAGAAATCTGCGAGGGAATATCCCATGCCAGAACGATTGCCGGCAGAACGAATCTGATCGAGGCCGGAGGTGTGATGATTATAGATGACTGCTATAATGCGAATCCGGTTTCCATGCGTGCCTCTCTGGATGTTCTGGCTCTGGCGGAGGGAAGGAAGATCGCCGTGCTGGGAGATATGGGAGAACTTGGAGAAAATGAGCGGGAGCTTCACCGGCAGGTGGGAGCTTATGCTGCTGAAAAAGGCATCGATCTGGTGCTCTGTACCGGAGAACTGTCTGAGGAACTGGCGGATGCCGCGAAGGCCGGGTGCGAAACGATGCATTTTGCCGGAAGGGACGCCCTGACCGGTCAGCTGCTTTCCATGATCCGGCCGGGAGATACGGTTCTGGTGAAGGCTTCTCATTTTATGGAATTTCCGAAGATTGTAAAAGCTTTGAGGGAAGCCGCTGATAAAATGTAAAATAAAAAAGTATCTTTCCGCATGTGAAAGGTACTTTTTCTTTTGGAAAATATACTGATTTATATGATATCCTGGTGTCTGTCCATCATTTCCTGAATGACATTCTGCGTGATCGTTCCGAGTATTTTGCGGTCCTCCTTGGACAACTCCTTTGGATAGATGGGTTTGCCGTACTCTACGATCACATGGGCAGGCTTTACAAACGGCATGTGAGCATTGATAATCTGGCGGGAATTGGAAATCGCGATTGGAATTACCGGACATCCGGTTTTTTCTGCAATTTTCATGCTTCCGTTTTTAAATGGAGCCATTTTCTGGGAATCTCCTCTGGTGCCTTCCGGGAAAATGCAAATGGATATTCCCTGTTTGATATACTCAACACCCTGCAGGATAACCTTCAGGCTCTGTTTCATATCGTCTCTGTTCATAAACAGACAGTAAAGGCGGCGCATCCAGATGTTCAGAAGAGGAACTTTTCCGAGTGTGTCCTTGGCGATGTAACCGGTCAGGTCGGGACAGAGAGAGTATGTAATGATGATATCAAAGTAACTGTTGTGATTAGCGACATATAAAACCGCCTGATCTCCGGGAACGTTTTCGTGTCCGATGACGGTCAGTTTTACTCCGCAGATCTTATTAATCACCCGGAATGCCCACTGAACCATCCGCAGACTGCTGATATCCCGCAGACGCGGGTTCTTTTTTCCGATGAAATATTCTACTATCAGTACCGGAATCCCCAGAATGAGGTATAATACCGCAAAACCAATGGCTAAAATTGTCCTTAGCATAAAATGCTTCCTCCGAAAATGTTCATATAACAAATACAATAGCATAAGATCTGAAAGAAATCCATATTTTTCTGCATCATATTTCGGGAACTCTGTTTTTCAGGAATAATCCGGCGGGGTTGTGAATAAAATGCTGTAAGGAGTCATGAGGGAAAAGGGATTCATGAGGAGAAAAATATATTTTCTGGTCGTATTTTTACTCGGTATCCTTGTGATTGGCGGATGTACTTTAAAGAAGGCGGGGACGGAGAAGATTCGTGATCTGGAATATACAGTTCTGGAGGAGACAGAAATTCCCGAAACGCTTCTGGAGGAAATTGAGCAGAAAAAATCGGAAGATTTTAAAATGAGCTACTGTGAGGATGACGGACTGTATATTGTCCGAGGGTTCGGCATGCAGGAAACCGGAGGCTACAGTATCCAGATGCGGGAATTGTATCTGGCTGACAATGCCGTTTATTTTGACGCGGATCTGATCGGGCCGGAAAACGGGCAGGATGTAGAGAAAACAGTCAGTTATCCCTATATCGTAATTAAGACCGAGCGACTGGAAGAAAATGTGGTATTTGAATAAAGGAGGAATAAGATGGAGTTAGTAAAAACTCAGGTTCAGATGGAGAGAAAAAAGGGGGAGGCTTCCGCTCAGGCAACGTTTGATGAGGTATATAATCTGCCGGATTACCTGCCGGATCTTTTCTCTGTCATTCTGACGAGCCAGGATGTACGGCTGGATGAGATCAAGGCCGGCACCGGGCATGTTCTGGTGCGTGGAGCAATTCGTTTCAGGGTACTGTACCGGACAGACCAGAATGACTGGAAGATCAGCAGTCTGGAAGGAGAGATCCCTTTTCAGGAAACGCTGGTGATGGATCAGATGGATGAGTTTGATATAGCCAGTGTGGAACCGGTTCTGGAAGATCTGTCTGTCCGGATTAATAATTCCAGAAAACTGAATATCCGGGCGCTTCTGGAATTGAAGGCATCGGTGGGGGAACGGTATGATGTGGAGCTTCCTGAGAGCCTGGAGGCTGACAGACAGCCGGAAGTAATGATGGAGAAACGAGAATTTCTGGAGCTCAGATATCATGGCAGCGAACAGTGCCATATTCGTGAGGAAGTGCAGATTCCGTCAAATAAGCCGAACGTGGGGCAGATTCTGTGGCAGCAGGCACAGATTTTCGGTATGGAAACGAGAATTGCGCCGGGAGAAGTGACGATTCAGGGGGAGATACAGGTTTTTCTTGTTTATGCAGGAGAGGAAAGCGGTGGTCTGCAGTGGTTTGTGGAAAGGGTACCGTATCAGTGTGTGTTTGAAATCCCTGAGGCAGACAGCAGCCTGATTCCATATGTTACAATAAGATCTCAGAGTCTGAACTGCAGTCTGGGAAATGACGCGGACGGAGAACCCCGGGTGATTCTGGCGGAAGCGGATCTTCGGGCAGATATCTGTCTGTATGGAGAGAGAAAGCAGGAACTGATCAGTGATACATACGCTCTGGACTGCAGTCTGGTACTGGAAAAAGATGATATATCTTTAATGGGGCTGCGTATGAAAAACGAGTCCGCCTGCCGGGTGAATGAAACCATGAAAATTCAGAATCCTGATCAGGATATCCTGCAGATCTGTGCGGGATTTGGTGATGCCGGGATTGACCACAGGGAGATTACGGAAGACGGAATTCTGGTGGAAGGGGCTGTGAAGGTGCAGCTTTTGTATCTGACCAGCAGCGATCAGACGCCGATTGAAGCAATGGAGGAAGTGATTCCTTTTAAATATACAATAGAG
The DNA here is from genome assembly GCA_946491665.1 of uncultured Lachnospiraceae bacterium. Taxonomy (GTDB): domain Bacteria; phylum Bacillota; class Clostridia; order Lachnospirales; family Lachnospiraceae; genus Eubacterium_I. The sequence goes on from CAMLYL010000023.1 coordinate 14,565, forward strand.
ATTCCGGGGATTGCCTCGAACGATCAGGTGGAACTGCAGCATTCTCTGGATTCACTTTCCTTTTTAATGAAAAACAGCAGGGAGGTAGAGCTGCAGGCTGTGATTGGACTGCAGGCTCTTGTGACCACTCCTTCTGAGCTGGAAGTGATCCGGGATATCCGCAGAGAGGATCTTAAGATTGAGGAATTAAATACGCAGCCGTCCATTGTCGGTCTGACGCTGACACCGGAGGATTCTCTCTGGAAGATTGCAAAAAAATATCACACAACGATTGAGCGGATAAAAAAAACCAATCGGCTGGAGAACGACAACATAACGCAGGGAATGAAAATTCTGCTGATTAAACAGCTTCCTCAGAGAATCTGAAAAGAGAAGGAGGTTAATTCTGCCAACGGATTGTATTTTTTGACATACAAGTTCCAAACTGTTACAAAACTGTTACAAAATTTTGTGAAATGTTTCTAAAAAGTGTCTCTTTGGGTTGAAATTCATTATAATTGGTGATATACTGTGCTTGTTTGAAAGGGCGCAGAATGCCCTGATAAAAATGCAGACTGATGATATATAGGAAGAGACAGAGGTAAGGAACATTTTATTATGAAGAAGAGATTGATTGCACTGGGGATGGTTCTTGTAATGATACTGGGCGGTACACAAATTGCAGGGGCCACCAGGAGGAGTGAAGCACAGAGAAATCTGAATGCCGTAAATGAAACGATCAGTAATATTGAATCCCAGCAGGCGAGTCTGCAGGCAGAGATTGATTCTCTGGATTCAGAACTGGTAAACCTTTTGATTGATATTCAGACAACAGAGAATGATATTGCAGCAAAGCAGGCAGAGCTTGTACAGGCGCAGGCAGATCTGGAAGAGGCCAGGAAGACTGAGGAAGAGCAGTATGAGGCGATGAAAGAACGTATTCGTTATATGTATGAGAACGGTGATTCTTCTTTCCTGACAGCGCTGATGGGTTCTGACAATTTTGCGGATGTTTTGAATAAAGTTGAGAACTTTTCAAAGGTCTATGATTATGACCGTGAGCTTCTGGTAGAGTATCAGAATACAAAGCTTGAAGTAGAGAATCTGGTGAATCAGGTAGCTGAGGAAGAGGGACAGCTTGAGGAGATTCAGCAGACTCAGAAGGAACAGCAGCAGCAGCTTGAGAGCACAATTGCTGAGAAGAGCAGCCAGATGGATGACTTCGAGACAAAGCTTGAGCAGGCAAAGAGCCTGGCGTCTCAGTATGAGGCTACGATTCGTGAGCAGAATGAGGTTCTTGCATCTACGCAGTCAACCGTGGGAAGTGTCTCAAGAGGATCTTCCAGTGTATCCGGTGATGAAGGTTCCGGAGGATCTGAATCTGTGGGAAGCGCTTCCGGGCAGGCAGTTGCGAATTATGCATGCCAGTTTATCGGCAATCCGTATAAATGGGGCGGCACAAGCCTGACGAACGGTGCAGATTGTTCCGGATTTGTAATGAGCGTGTATGCGCATTTTGGAGTATCACTCCCGCACAGTTCCAGTGCAATGCGTTCTGTGGGATATGGTGTTTCCGTATCTGATATGCAGCCTGGCGATATTGTATGTTACAGCGGTCATGTTGGTATTTATGTAGGCAATAATACGATTGTAAATGCTTCCAATTCCAAGCCCTATCCGGCAGGCGGCATTAAGTATACATCTGCTACATATAAGTCCATTTTAGCAGTACGCCGTATTTTCTAGCAGAGAGGGATGTATTTTCCTGAAAAAGATAAACAGATGATAAAAGACGATCCGTTTTGGATCGTCTTTTTTGTGCCCGGTATCCGGCTAAATCTGCAGCCGTGCCAGCAGCTTGTTAATATAATATTGTTTGATATTCCGGTAATGGGTACGAATACATTCTTCAGCAGCCGAAACGTTTTTGTCGGCAATCGCGTTCACAATTTCACGGTGTTCCGCCAGAGAGCGGTCTGCCAGGGTGGTATCATTCAGGATGGTAGTCATGAAACGCGTCTGCTGGCAGGCAAGCTGTTCGTACATGTTTTTCAGACGGCTGTTGCCCGCATACTCAATCAGCAGTTCATGAAACTTCTGATCCCAGCGAGTACATTGAAATAGCTCTCCGCCAGAGATGGTTTTTTCCATGTTTGACAGTGTCAGTGACAGCGCTTCTACAGCGGTGGGGGAGCCTTTGGCGATACATGCGCTGACTGCATAGAGCTGGAGAAGCTCGATAAGGTCATAAACTTCCAGGATATCCTCTGTACTGAAAGAGGAAACAACAACGCCTTTGCCGGGAACGAAGGAAAGAAGTCCTTCATGGGTAAGCTGCTGCAGTGCGTTTCGGATGGGAGAACGGCTGACCTGGTAAATGTCACAGAGCTTGCGTTCTACCATGACGGTTCCTTCCGGAAAAGTGTTATTCAGGATATCTTCTTTGATCTGCTGATAGGCAAGCATCTGTTTGCTCTGCGCAGGTTGTTTCAATGTATCATATTTGGTCTTTGATTGTTCTGACACGGTATGCCTCTCCTTGGCGATATTGATACATACAGTATACCAAAAGAATTCCTGATTGTAAAGAATCGAAAATTCTGCTTTTATTTTATGAAAGATTGTGATATTATAAAAAATGTGTGTTTTGCTTTAAAACGTTAACACGTGTGAGTGATGATATATAAAGAGGGAAGAGAGTATGATAGCGAAACGTTTGCGTGAATCACTGGATTTATCAATTTGTATCCGTGATATTTTTGAGGAAGGGAAAAAGCTTGCCGATATATATGGCAAAGAGAATATTTTTAATTTTACCATTGGAAATCCCAGTGTGGAACCGCCGGCGGTTGTCAATGAGTCCATGAAAGAGATCCTGGATACGGAAGACGCACTATCTCTTCATGGCTACACAGCAAATGTGGGATATCCGGAGGTGCGCGCCTGCATCGCGGATTATCTGAACAGAAAGTATGACTGTCATTATGATGAAAACGGAATTATTATGACCAGCGGAGCGGCTGCAGCCATCGTGGTGATCTGCCATACCCTGCTGGATTACGGTGATGAAGTGGTGACCTTTGCGCCGTATTTCTGGGAGTATAAGAGCTATGTGGAATCGGTCTATGGAAAGCTGGTTCCGGCTCTCTGCAATATGGAAACGCTTCAGCCGGATCCGGAGACCTTTGAGGCGGCGCTGACAGAGCGGACACGGTTTGTGCTGATTAATACGCCCAACAATCCTACGGGAGCGGTATACACGGACGAGTCCCTGAGAATGGTGGCTGATATTCTGCGCAGAAAGCAGGAGGAGTACGGACATCCCATTTATCTTGTTTCTGATGAGCCCTACAGAAAACTGGCTTACGATATGGAAGTTCCCTACCTGACACATTATTATGATAATACGATTGTAGTTTATTCTTACAGTAAGGCTCTGTCGATTCCGGGCGAGCGCATCGGCTATATTGCCATGGAACCTGAAGTGCAGGATATGGAGGATCTGTTTGCCGGTATGACAGCGTCCATGCGTTATCTGGGATATGTGAATGCACCCTCGCTTCAGCAGAGGATGCTGCTGAGATGCGTGGATGCTTCCGTGGATACCAGTATTTATAAAGAGACCAGAGATATTCTGTATGAGGGATTGAAGAGTATAGGATATACATGTATCCATCCGGACGGCGCTTTTTATCTGTTTATGAAAGCGCTGGAAGAAGATGATTCGAAGTTTTGTGAGTCCGCGAAAGAGGAACGGATTCTGATGGCTCCGGGAACTGCCTTTTACGGTCCGGGCTGGGTGCGGATTTCCTACTGTGTTCCTGCTGCGGTGGCCAGGAGAAGCCTGCCTGCGTTTCAGCGCTTATATGACAGGTATCAGAAGTAGATACAATGGATATAGAATGAACTGGAAGGACAGCCGTGATGAGGAAACGGCTGTTCTTTTCTTTTTCTGAAGAAGGGTGAATGCTCTGAACTGCAGCTGGTATATACCGTTTCCGGCAAATGAAAGAAAAAGAGTTGATTTTATATATAAAAACTTTTACAATAGTTCTGGATTAATGGATATGTTTTGTTTGAGCAGCATTTTCCTGAAGGAGGGGAAGATGTTTTCCTGCCGGAATGAGAGGCCGGCAGGTCATGGAGGATATGTATGAAAAAGAAAAAAATAAGAAAGCGGATCGAGAAGGCCGCAAAATCGGGGCAGATTTGCAGGATTTATACAGAGTCTGAACCTGACGAGCCGTCCCGCTTTCTGCCTCTTGCCATCAGTGATGAACTGGTGCATATGATTAAGGACGGAGATCCGGAGGCATATGGATACTCCGTTCGAAGTCTGGATGTGATTAAAAAAGTCAAGGTTGAAGACAGCGGAGGAAAATCCGTCTGGAAGGAGATATCGGAGAAGCCGGAGGAGATGCCGGAATTAAATATTCAGGATTGGCCCTCTGTATTTAAATCTCTGGGAGAGTACGGGAAGGTTGTGATTGTGGAGAGTGAAAAGCTGGCAAAGAAAGATGGGCGCTATGCTGTTGGCAGAATCGAGAAGGTTGGCCGAAAACAGGTGACGATCCGGTATTATGGTCCGGATACAGTCTGGGAGAATAAGAGATGGAAGATTCCCTATGAGAATGTGACCTGGGTGACTGTAAATTCCCGGTATACAGAGGTTTTGAACGGATATGTGCCGGAGAGTGACCGGGCGGCCGGTGTGGAAACTGAGAATGAGGAGCAGGAAACAGAAAAAGCTGCTGTCGGAGAGACGGAGCATGCGATTTCCGAAGAAAGATGAGCATAAAGATTTTCTGGTGTGAATGGGACGGAAAAACAGATTCTCATGAGCTGCTGCGTGAGGCTGTGGGAAGATATCTGAATCGGGAACTGGAGGGGCTTGCGGTGGAATATGAAGAAAACGGAAAACCGAAGCTGCGTGACTGGCCCCGGGTATATTTTTCGATTTCCCATAGTGAAAATATCTGGTCCTGTGCAGTCGGAGACTGTCCTCTGGGACTGGATCTGCAGAAGCAGTATGAAAAAAATGGGGAGAAACTGGCCCGGCGCTTTTTTCATCCGGAAGAAGTGGCGTGGATGGAGGTTCATGGTTTCGGGCAGTTCAGCCGCATATGGACTTATAAAGAAAGTTATGTGAAGTACACAGGTACGGGCCTGCGGGAAGGTCTGGATTACTTTTCCGTCATACCCGGAGTTCTGGCTGCCGGACAGAATCGGGAAGAGACAGGAGAGCGTTTCCGGCAGCAGGAAATTCCATTTCTGGAAAATTTCTGGATGGTGCTTACCAGCCGGGAGCGGCAGAATGTGATGTTGGAGCATTTTAGGGATCCTAGAGAAGAACTGTGAAAAAAGGAGGGGATGTCTGGGATGAAGGCAGGAGAACGCAGAGAGCGGATTTTAGAGTATTTCCGCAGACAGACAGGACCGGTCAGTGCTTCCGCACTGGCGGCGGAGTTTTCCGTCAGCCGTCAGATTATTGTAGGTGATGTGGCGCTGTTGCGCGCCTCCGGCGTAGATATTGACGCGACTCCCCGCGGTTATATTCTGAAAGAGAAAGAGAAAAAGGGATTGATCCGCCGGGTGGCCTGTGTCCATAACGGAGATCAGATGGCGGATGAGCTGAATATCTGTGTGGATTACGGCTGTGAGGTGCTGGACGTGATTGTAGAGCATCCTGTTTACGGGGAGCTTACAGGGAAACTGTATCTGCAGTCCCGCTATGATGTGGCTCAGTTCATACAGAAAGTGCAGCAGGAGAGCGCGCACTCGCTGTCTGAACTGACAGACGGGGCGCATCTGCATACACTGCGCTGTCCTTCGCAGGATATTTTTGAAAAGACCTGTGAGGCGCTGAAGGCATCCGGGTATCTGCTGGAAACATAATTCCGGTTATTTCAGTTCCAGCAGTGTCTGAAATTCAGAGAGCCAGGAGCAGCCGTTTCTGCGGCATGTGGTCTCAAGTTCGCAGAGAAATGCGGTTCCGGCGGAAACCGGCTGTTCTCCCCTGCAGGGAATACATCTTCCGGTTGCGCTGATGCCGTAGTAGCGGTCTTTTTCATGTCCCAGATAGAGGACGATGTGTCCCCGGAACCCCAGGATGCTTCCGGGGAGGGCGTGACTTAAAGCTGCTGTTTTTTCGCGGCTGCTCATCTGCTGCAGATTTGCGGAAGGGAATGGCATTTTTATCTGGTCGGAGCTGTTGCGGGCCAGACGGAAGCCAAAGCACCGGTAGACGGCCATGGCGTAGGAAGAACAGTCATGGGAGCGGTACGTGTCTCCCCAGCCATAGACGGTTCCCTGAAGCTTGAAGATTTGCCGGAGTACATTGCGGGAGGTATAGGGCAGCCAGCCGGGATGTACATCTTCAGAAACCGGAATCAGTTTATATTCCCAGGTCAGATATCCTTCCGGATTCCGGGAGGGAACCTGAACCACATAATTATCAAAATAGAATCGGTCGTCTACTGTTTTGGGGGCCTGAACTGCCGGAATCAGCCGAAGGCAGGTTCCCATGCTGTAGGAGGCCGGTTCTTTTTGGGGAGCGGTTCGTTCGGTCTGAAGCGTCAGCCAGCCGGCGGTTACAACGAGGGGAACTTCCGGCTGGCTTTGCGCATCCAGCCATTCCTGAAGATTCCGGCATCTGGCGATATGGTCAGACAGAATCCAGCCGCTTCCGTAGTAGGTTCTGATATGGTACCAGCGCCCGTTTTCAGCAGATCCGAGAATCTGTACCGGTTCGTTGACCAGAATGCCGGAAAAGCGGTTTTCATCGGAATAAGGATCGCCTGATTCTGTCCGGATTTCGGTGGTGGGCAGACAGCGTACCGCAGATTCGGTGCAGCAGATTCCGTATTGAATTTCTGTTGCTGTTTCTCCGGATGACAGTTGTTCTGAAATATGCCGGTTTTGTTCGAAAATTTCTTCCGGAGACAGGATGACAGTATCCGGTTTTTCGCATTTTGCGATCCAGTAGTCTGCCGACAGCATAGACGGCGTAACGCAGGGCGCAGTTCTTACATAGATTGTTTTTAAATAATTTGCCTGTATCATAGTTTATTTTTATGCTGCTGCAGGGAGGAGTATTCCAGGATACAGGGAAGAGAAGAGTAAAAGAGGCACCGAATGCGTTTTTTGTTGAATTCTGTTAAAATATGAGATATATTGAAGAGAAAGCTGCCGGACAGGAAAAGGAGTCTTTCATTGGCTGATCCGGCTGTATCAGGGAGGAAAGAGAATGAGAGTCAAAAGAAAACGGATTGTGATGATTGTCTTTCTGGCAATTGTTGCTGTTCTGGTGGGTGTTACCGCGGCAACACCGGGAAATGTACCGGATCCGGAGAATTATACCTGTGGAACTTATGCGACTGTATTTGCGCTGCTTCCGCCAGTAGTGGCGATTGCGCTGGCGCTGATTACAAAAGAGGTATACTCGTCTCTGTTTATCGGGATCGTGGTAGGAGCGCTTTTATACGGAAACGGCAATCTGGAGCTAATGCTCAATACCATGTTTTTTAATGAAAATGGCGGTATGATTTATAAGCTGGCTGACAGCTGGAATGTAGGTATTCTGGTCTTTCTTGTCATGCTTGGAATCCTGGTGGCATTGATGAATCAGGCCGGCGGCTCAGCCGCATTCGGAAAGTGGGCCTCAAAGAGGATAAAGAGCAGAAACGGCGCCCAGCTCGCCACGATGGTGCTGGGAGTGCTTATTTTTGTGGATGATTATTTTAACTGTCTGACTGTGGGAAGTGTTATGAGACCGGTAACGGACCGGCATCAGGTGTCCAGAGCAAAGCTGTCTTATATCATTGACGCAACAGCGGCTCCTGTCTGCATTATTGCACCGATCAGTTCCTGGGCAGCGGCAGTGACTTCTTCTGTGCCGGAGGATTCGGGAATTAACGGTTTTACCGTATTTTTGCAGACGATACCCTTTAATCTGTATGCGATTCTCACTCTGGTTATGATTATTGCTCTCGTATTGATGAAGGCAGATTACGGCCCCATGCGGACACATGAAATCAATGCCATGAAGGGAGATCTGTTTACCACGGATCATCGTCCTTATGAAGAGGATGAAAAAGAACCGGAAGACGGAAAGGGAATTGTAGCTGATCTGGTCCTCCCGGTAGCTGTTCTGATTGTCGGATGCATTATCGGAATGATTTATACCGGAGGATTTTTTGAAGGTGTCGGTTTTATCGATGCATTTGCCGGTTCAGACGCATCTGTGGGACTGGTGATGGGAGGATTTGTGGCGCTTGTCTTTACCTTTGTCTATTATATGCTGCGGAATGTGATTTCTTTTCAGGACTTCGCGGCATGTATTCCGGAGGGTTTTAAGGCTATGATCGCACCGATTCTGATTCTCGCCATGGCGTGGACGCTGTCCGGTGTGACAAATCTGCTGGGGGCGAATGTGTTTGTGGCCGATCTGGTAGCCGGATCAGCACAGGCATTTCAGGGTTTCCTTCCGATAATTATTTTTGCGGTGGCTGCAGGACTGGCGTTTGCCACCGGAACTTCATGGGGTACTTTCGGTATATTGATTCCCATTGTGATCGGAGTATTCCCCGAGGGAACGATGATGGTTATATCCATTGCCGCGTGTCTGGCAGGGGCAGTATGCGGAGACCACTGTTCTCCGATTTCCGATACAACGATTATGGCGTCCGCGGGAGGACATTGTCATCATGTTAATCATGTGACAACACAGCTTCCCTATGCGCTGACTGTAGCTGCGGTCTGCTGTGTGGGATATGGGCTGATCGGAATCCTGAATGCGGCCGGCCTTCTGGGGCTGGCATGGCTGGCGCTGCCGGTCTGTATCGTGATTTTAATTGGCGTACTGCTGTTTTTCAGAAAAAAAGCAGGTCGGACAGAAGCGTAGGAAGCGGAAAGATTTCAGCGGACCGTGGGGAGCGCCGGGGCTGTTGGAGTCATACGGAAGAGGTATCCGGTATGTACACTTATGACGAATTAAAAAATTTTGTGGATCACTGCGGGAGATGTCCTCTGTCCCGAACCAGGAATCGCGCTGTTATGGGGAGAGGAGATCTTCACTCTCCAGTGCTTTTTATTGCGGAAGCGCCGGGAGCCAATGAGGATCGGGACGGGATTCCATTCACCGGAAGATCCGGCGAATTGTTTGACCGGCTGCTGGGGGAAATCGGCATGAGCCGGGAGGAGATATATCTTACGAATATTGTAAAATGTCATCCGCCGGGAAACCGGGATCCGAAGCCGGAAGAGCAGGAACTGTGTATCCCATATCTGAAATATGAAACACTTCTGCTGCGTCCCAGAATGATTGTCTGTCTGGGACGGATTGCGGCTCAGAGAATTATCCGCCCGGATTACCGGATTACCAGAGAACACGGGAACTTTCTGGAGCGGAAGAATGTATGGCTGACCGCTGTCTATCACCCTTCCGCCGTGCTGCGCGATGACAGGAAACTTCCTCTGATGCAGGAGGATTTCCGGAGGATTAAGGAAAAGCTGGATATTTGTAAATAAACATAAAATCAAATAAGAGCAGAAATCATAGAGATGGGAATCCCCGCATACATTGTAAAAACGAATGTTTGCGGGGATTTTTTGTGAAAAGTTATATTGAAGAGCGGGCTCTGGAGATTGCCCGGTATATTATAGACAATAATGCAACCGTGCGCCAGGCGGCGAAACAGTTTGGGATCAGCAAATCTACAGTACATAAAGACATTACAGACCGTCTTCTCCAGATCAGCCCTTCCCTTGCGGCAGAAGCGCGCAAGGTGCTGGATGTTAACAAGTCAGAGCGTCATATCCGCGGCGGACTGGCGACAAGAGAAAAATATCTGCGCCTGGAGCATCGGTAACACCGGTGTTCCGGGCGCAGACGGCGGAAACATGGATCCGAAATGCCGGATCTTCCTTTTCAGATATCCTTGTGCTGATTAAAGGGAGAGTCCCCTTTTTCCTCAAAGATTTCAATGAGATTTCCTGTGTTGTCGCGGATGAAAACGCCATAGGTGCCGTCCACCTCGGCAACCATGGCGATCTCTACGCCAAGATCTTCCAGTTCTTTTTTTGCTTTCGGGCCGTCGGGAACGCCGAAAGACATATGTTTGTTGCCGTGAGTCATCAGATCCCGGTTGGGGATACGGCGGTCTTCGGGCAGAGAAGCGGCTCCCGGAGCTTCAAAAATTTCAAGGATAAAGCCGACTCCCTGCATGTGGGATACTTTGATGCCGGGACCGGGGATTATCGAACGGTCGATGACAGTGAAACCGAAAATGTCTGAGTACCATCTGATTGTTTCTTCCAGGTCCGGAACACTGATGGCGAAATGATTTACGCCGTTGATTTTTATTGCCATAGCAGCTCTCCTTTGGTAAATATATTTTATATAGTATATCATTTTTGCGTGGATATGGGCGAAAAAATTAAAATTTTACGGCGATCATATTGCGAAAAATATGGGGAGCAGATACTTCTGACATTGAAACGGGAACAGAAAAACGTTATACTCAGATGGAAGCGGAGCAAGGGAGCGTCCTGCAGTCTGTGGACAAAAGACGAGGTGAATTTCGTGGAAAAAACTGTAAAAATGCTGACCGATTTTGATCTGGGTCAGATTTGCGATTCAGGACAGTGCTTCCGGATGGAACGGATTACGGAGCAGGAATGCGATACATATGACGCTGGTCCGGACGAGACAGGAGCAGGATATTACAGAGTTATTGCCGGCCGCCGTTATCTGGAAGTGATGCAGCAGGGGGAGAAGGTAACTTTTTTCTGCGGTGAAGCAGAGTATGAGGACTTCTGGAAGGATTATTTTGATCTGGAGGCAGACTATGGAGCCTGGAAGGCGAAGATTAATCCTAACGATAAATATCTGACGGCTGCTGCAGCCTTAGGCGGGGGGATCCGGATTCTGCGGCAGGATCTCTGGGAGATGATTGTATCTTTTCTGATTTCCCAGCAGAACCATATTGCGAGAATTCGCCGCTGCATCCGGAATATCTGTGAAAAATACGGAGAACCCATGACAGATTTCCGTGGAGAGACATATTATGCTTTTCCCCGGCCGGAATCGCTGGCTTCCCTGGAGGAAAATGCGCTGATGGAATGCAATCTGGGATATCGCAGCAAATATGTGGTGCGTACTGCCCGGAGCGTGGTTTCCGGAGAAGTGGATCTGGAACAGATCCGGGAAATGTCCTATGCAAAAGCAAGAGAAGAACTGCTGAAGCTGTTTGGCGTAGGCGGAAAGGTGGCGGACTGCATCTGTCTGTTTGCTCTGCATCATCTCCAGGCGTTTCCCATAGATACACATATCAGCCAGGCGCTGGAGCGTCATTATAAAAGAGGATTCCCGAACCGGAGGTATCAGGGAATCCAGGGTGTGATGCAGCAGTACATTTTTTATTATGAATTATTTGGAAAAGAGATGAAGTGAGTGAAAAACTCACTTTTTTTCATTCATTTCGTAGGAGAGAATCAGATACATTCTGTCTTTATAGTCTTCAAAATCATCCCCAAGCAGAGAATTAATTTTCTTAAACCGGTACACCAGAGAGGAGCGGTGCATATCCATGGCTTCCGCAGTGGCGGCAAGATTGCGTTCATGGGTCAGATACATATAAAGGGTATAGGCAAGCTCTGAATGGTGAAGGTGATCATAATCCAGCAGAAACTTCATTTTCGGATGACAAAAAGTTTCTGGAGATTCCTTCTGGGTAAAAATATTTTTCACATGATCCAGGTAATAGTCTTCATAACAGAACAGCCCCGGAGCGTTGTGCTCGCTGCTGCCGAGTTCAATAGCCCGCAGCGCCTGGTTATAGTATTCCGTGAAGGTCATGATATCCCGGAAGCAGTTGCTCAGTCCTGCATATAGACCGTTTTCGACGCAGATTTTCCTGCCCATGGACAGATATTCTTTCGGAATCAGATGATTGTCCCGGATGCTTAAGATGGCAATAACCTGTCCGTTATACACCAGTGTTTTTGAATAGGGAAAATGGCTTTCCAGGGTATTGCGGATATGGGTTGAGCTGATGGTGGAGAGGGAACGGGCAGTTTCCACTACCATACAGTACATATTGCCGGAAAATTCACTTTCTACATATTTCATTTGAGTCATGCTTGAACGGTCTGCGGCAATTTTCTTGTCCAGCAGATCCTTCAGAAAATATTCATAGTTAAATCCCCTGGAATTCCGGATAAAGGAATCCTTTTCCATCTGCTGGTTGACATACTTTTTCAGGGTAAGAAGAAATTCCACGTCAATGGGTTCAAAGGGCTTGTTGACGGCTGAGACAACAATATGGCCCAGATCTTTTTTCGTATTGATGGCGCAGTACATCTGCTCATACCCCAGAGTTTCATTGTATGCCCGTACCGGGATCTCGCTTTTGCGGACTTTGCTGTGAATGTTATTCATCCGGCTGGCCATTTTAAAATCCTCATCGGTAAAGTGTCTGTCCCGGATCACCTGATCCCGGATGTTCAGTTTCTCAATGGCATTCCAGGTGGCGGCAATCAGATTGTAGTTGGTGTCAAATACAAATACCGGATTCTGCAGAGCTCCAAAGGAGTGTTCGACGGCCGGCTGCAGGCCGCTGTCAAAGGAAAGATATTCCAGCAGAGTCTGGCCGAACATGCCTACGCCGCACTGCATATTAAAATAATTCTGAAGCTCCGTATAAATATTTTCCGGGCAGGCTGCTTCCAGAACAAGAAGACTCAGAAAATCCGGAAATTTTCCCGAGATTTCTGTAAGATCTGTGCCCGGTTTTACAATGCAGAGCAGATGCGTTTCTTCTGTGAAAGGGAATTCAGCAGGGTTAAAGTTCCTAGTGTAGCTGCAGGTATACAGCAGATGATTGGTATAGGGCTGTACGGCAGAGGCCAGTTTTGTCCAGCCGGTAAGACAATGAATCCCGTCAGAGTTTGTCAGCAGATTCGGAAAATTTGAAAATAAATGCTGAATGTTCTTTAAGCCGATGTACATGGCAGTCTGCCTCCTGTGAAATATTCTGCTAAGTGCTCATATTATACCATATTCTGTTTTCCCGGAAAGGGATTTTCTGTATTTCTATATTTGTGTAGAAATACAGATGGGATTTTATACAGCAGTACAGGACCGACACTGGGGCGGGAGCTTTTATAATAATACAAAAGACATATTCTGAACGGTAAGCAGAAAGAAGTGAGGTAATAAAAATGGATGACGGAAAGTATAAAGAATTTCAGGAATATCATGCGCCGGTGCGTTATCACGGCATGAAGCGCATGAAGGATGTTTATGTGAAAATGCGCGACGGCGTGGACTTATGCATTGACATCAATCTTCCGGACGGAGAGGGGCCTTTCCCGGCGCTGCTGTCTTTCGGACAGCACAATAAGGATCTGCTGGACGCGGATTACACGGCGTCCATGCCGTCCCAGCCCAGCTGGTCCCATTTCTGGTTCGGAAATATTGAGTGTGGGGATACGAAGTTCATTACCTCCAGAGGTTATGTTCATGTGATTGCCCAGGCCAGAGGGGCGGGCAAATCCGGCCCCGGAACGCCCATGGAAGCCCAGTGGGATCATTATGATCTGATTGAGTGGATGGCGCAGCAGGACTGGTGCGACGGCAATATCGGTATGGTGGGACTGTCCAATTTCGGAGCCAACCAGCTGATGGCCGCCTCGGAGCACCCGCCCCATCTGAAAGCGATCTTTCCCCAGGATCCGGGCTGGTGCTACGGATTTTTCCGGGAAATGAATCTGGGCGGGGTGATGAATACGCTGTTCTATCATCTGGACCATATGAGCGTGGACCACATGAGCATCGGACAGCCGCCGGAGCTGCCGGAAGACCAGGAAGAGCTGTTCCGGAAGGCCATGGAAAATCCCGATTATAAAATGTATAAGAACCTGTATAATCTTCTGACGCTGAAAGGTCAGAAAAATCCCCTGGGCATGACGATCCCCTTCCTGTTATATCCCTATGACAGGCCGGAAGAGTATGAGCCCATGGCAAGACATAAAATAGACAGCATTAAGATCCCGGTCTACACCGGCTCCGGTCAGTACGCCATTGATTATCATTTTCACTGGCAGGGATGTCAGCACTGGTGGAAAGAACTTCACGGTGTGCCGAAAAAACTTTCCCTGGGCGGTCCGGCCCACCAGGAGCGTCCTTTCCACGCGCTGGAGATCCATAATGAAATGATGAAATGGTACGATTACTGGCTGAAGGGAATTGATACGGGAATTATGGATGAGCCGCCGGTGCGTTACTGGGTGACCGGTGAAAATAAATGGCGTTACGCAAGTAATTGGCCGGTGCCGGAAACGAAGTGGACGCCGTTATATTTTGAGTGCTGGGAAAGACTCCGGCGGGATCCGGTGGATCCGGACGCCTTTGACGGGGCGGGTGAACCGGACGCTTTCGTGCAGATGCCGCCAACACTGACCAACCAGATACAGAAGCTGCGCTACATGACAGATCCCCTTCCGGAAGATGTGACGATTGCCGGACCGATTTCAGCAACCTTCTGGGCGTCCATTGACAGCGATGACACTAACTGGTTTGTAACATTAAAAGATTTAGGGCCGGATGATTCAGACAGGACCGGAAGAAAAGGTGAAACTGAAATTCCGAATCTGCCGGAAAAATATCTGACAAAAGGAATGCTGAAAGCTTCCCTGCGGGAGCTGGATGAGAAAAAATCCACTCCCTATAAGCCCTGGCATAAGCTGACAAAGGAGTCGGAGAAAAAAGTTGTTCCCGGAGAGATTAATGAATATCAGGTGGAAGTCATGTCAGTATGCCATACGTTTAAAGCGGGACACCGGATCTGTGTGGAAATTTCCTGCCTGGATCTTCCGGACGGAGCGAACTGTGTCTGCGATACGGAGTATATTCCCTACCATATCTGCCGAAACGCAACGGTGCTGCACAAGATTTACAGAGACGGAACCCATCCCTCTCATATCCTGCTGCCGGTAATACCGGATCAGGAATAAGAAATTCAGACGTCTGTGCAGGAAAAGAAGACTGATTTTGTCTATGAACAGAGAAACAGGAAGAAGTTTATACCTGATACAATGACAGCAGAAATTGCCGAAGAAAAAGGAGGTATTTTTTATGATTGTAACCAATAAAGGTCAGCAGCAGAGTGTGAAATTTATTGTGGATACGGACCGCTGCTGCGGATGTAAGCGATGCATCCGGCGCTGTATGGAAAATGTGTGGCAGTGGGATGAAGAAAACCATCATGCCTATCCCAAATATCCGGACGAATGTGTGTTATGTCTGCAGTGCGAGATGGACTGTCTGAATAATGTAATTGACATTTATCCGATCAATACGCTGCAGGTAGATCCCCTGGAGTACAGTGCGGGTCTGGTAACACTGGAAGACACACAGGAAGGAGAGCAGGCATGACAAGTGTAAAAGATTTTGGGGAACTGTATACATCAGATATTCTTGTGATCGGCGGAGGTATGGCCGGACTGGTGACTGCAATCCGGGCAAAGGAGAATGATCCGGATCTGGATATTCTGGTTGTGGATAAGGGGATCATTGGCTGGAACGGACAGGCGACAAAGGCTGGAAACGGAATTCGCGCGACCTCCAAACATCCCAATGGCGTGATGAACGCGCTGAAATATCTGGTACAAGCACATACGCCCTTTATGAATGATCAGCAATTTCTGAAAAGATATCTGGAAGTACATAGAGACAATATTGATTATATGCGTCACTGCGGGGTGATCACATCCTGCGATGAGGAAGGAAACGCCGCCCCGCTGACCTTTATTCCTGACGCCCTGGATATGGCGGGCGTGTCCATTCATGTCTGTAAACAGCTGAGAGAATTTGCGCTGAAGCTGGGGATCCGCCTGCTGAGCCGGGTCAATCTGTTTGAGCTTCTGACAAATGATAAGGGTAAAGTAATCGGCGCAGTTGGTTTTGACATGGATCATGGGGAGTTTAAGATTTTCCATTCCAAAGCAACCGCACTGGCTACACAGGGATGTCATTTCAAGAAGATCGGTCTGGAATTTATGGGATACGGAACCGGCGTGGGGGCTGCTTACCGTGTGGGAGCGGTTATGAGAAATGTGGAGTTTTCCACCCAGGTTGACGTTGTATTTAAGAAAACGAATACGCCGATTTACGGGGGCTTTAACCTGATCTGCAACAGGGACGGAATGAATATTACCGATCATTATATCGGACATAAAGAATGGGAGGTAACTCCTCAGCTGGTGGAGGCCATGGTAAAAGAGGTAAAGGACGGAAACGGTCCTCTCTGGTGTGATCTGGAACATCCCGATGAAGTGCGCGCCATGATCGGCGGACAGGGTATGGATGAGGAAACCCAGCGTATGTTCCGGGATAAATTAAAATGGGAGGAACATGTTTTTGAAAAGACCATCCGGTCTTTCGGGGAGGTGGGAGATACGCCGGAGACCACCATTAAGACCGTCATCCAGGTGGAGCCCATTAAAGTAGATACTGACATTAAGACAGATGTGGAGGGCCTCTGGGCGCCCGGAAAGATTTCCACCCAGGGCAACGCTTATTTCGGCTGGACCAGAGGAGATGGTCTGGGAAATGCATCCACCACAGGAATGATGTGCGGAGACAGTATTTACAAATATGCGCGGGAAGCGGAATTTGACGAGATCAATCCGGAGCAGGTGGCGGCTTTGAAGGAGAAAATCTACGCGCCGCTTCACCGGGAAGACGGCCGTAAGCCCAAAGAGATTTTCGATATGATCGAGCGCTATATTTTTGATGTAAATAAGTGTATTACAAAGAGTGAAAAGGAAATTCATAAGGTCTTTGACGACATTAAAGTGATGAAGGAGATCATTCCTCATCTGAGTGCGGATGATCCTCATACACTTTCCAAATGCCTGGAGGCTGCCGATACGGTTTTGTGTCTGGAGATGATATACCGTTCTGCCGATATGCGGAAAGAATCCAGAGGTATTATGTATCCGCACTACCGGACAGATTATCCGGAGACGGATGATAAAAACTGGCTGAAATGGATTAATATCCGGCAGGGCGCCGACGGAGAGATGGAGCTTTTCACAGAAGATATTCCCATGTGGAGATATCCGGTGCGGCCGGAAGGATATGAAATTCCGGAAGGACATGAGGAAGAGTATTATGTACAGGGGAGGGCCGAATGATGGAAAATATTACAATTAAGATCAATGGCAGAGAGTATTCAATGAAAAAAGGAATCACTATTCTTGCGGCTTCCTTTGAGACACAGAAATCTGCACAGGAATATAAGCGGCATTCCATTCCGACTCTCTATTATTTAAAAGGGGTTATGGATATTGATGAGAGCGGCGTCTGCGTAGTGGAAGCCGACGGCAATATCGTAAATGCCTCCACCACCAGAATCAAAGACGGGATGGAGATTATGACAGACACTCCTGCTGTGATCCAGGCAAGAAAAGACGCTCTGGCGAAAATTCTGGAGAGACATAATAAATCCTGTCTGTACTGTATGCGCTCCACCAGCTGTGAACTGCAGGAGCTGCTCCACGAGTATGGATTTACGGATGAGCCGGAGCTTCCCCGGGAGAAGCTGGAAATGCTGGATACTTCTTCCAAAGTGCTGGTAAGAGATAACAATAAGTGTATCAGATGCAAGCGCTGTATCAATGTCTGCGCAAAGATGCAGGCGGTATCGGCCATTGCCGCAACCGGAGAGGGACTGGATGCCGTAATCGCGCCTTCTTCACCGAAGGGACTGGCGGCGGCAAGCTGTGTGAACTGCGGACAGTGCGTAGCCGTATGTCCTACCGGAGCTCTGACTGAAATTGATCAGACAGAGGAAGTGAAAAAGGCTCTGGCTGATCCGGAGAAATATGTGGTTGTCCAGGTGGCGCCTGCTGTCCGCGCGGCTCTGGGAGAAGACTTTGAATTCCCCATCGGCGTGGATGTAGAAGGAAGAATTGCGGAGGCGCTGAGACGTCTTGGTTTCGACAAAGTATTTGACACAAAATTCGGCGCGGATCTGACTATTATGGAGGAGTCCCATGAGCTGATCGAGCGGATTCAGAAGGACGGAGTGCTTCCCATGATTACCTCCTGCTGTCCGGGGTGGGTTAAATATGCAGAACATTTTTATCCGGATATGCTGGACAATATTTCTACCTGCAAATCTCCCCATCAGATGGAGGGGGCCATTGTGAAATCCTTTATCGCAGCCAATGAGGGCGTTCATAAGGAGAATATTGTCATGGTCAGCGTGATGCCCTGCACTGCAAAGAAATTTGAAATTATAAGGGAGGATGAATGTGGAGCCGGCGTTCCCGATGTGGATATTTCGATTACGACAAATGAGCTGGCAAAACTGCTGAAGGATGCGGAGATTCAGCTGGAAGCCATGAATCCCAATTCAAAATTTGACGATCCCATGGGACGGGGATCCGGGGCCGGAGTGATTTTCGGAGCAAGCGGCGGCGTCATGGAAGCGGCCCTGCGGACTGCGGCAGAAAAGATTTCCGGCGAAAAACTGGCGTCTTTTGAGTTTACAGATGTCAGAGGCATGAACGGTATTAAGGAAGCATCGGTAAATATTGCCGGGACTGTATATAAGGTAGCTGCTGCTTCGGGACTTGCAAACGCCAACGCCCTTCTGACAAAAATAAAATCCGGCGAGGCGGATTATCAGTTTATTGAAATCATGGCCTGCCCGGGCGGCTGCGTCAATGGCGGCGGTCAGCCCCATCAGCCGGCGGCGGTGCATGCGCTGAATAACGTTCCGGCGCTGCGGGCCCAGGCTCTTTACCGGAATGACGCGGCAAGTGAAATCAGAAAATCACACGAAAATCCGGATATCCGGGAGCTGTATTCCAAATTTCTCGGAAGCCCTGGCAGTAAGCGGGCTCATGAACTGCTGCACACATCATATAAGGTAAGGTAAAAGGGTTAAAAAATTTTCTCAGTTTTTCAATTGAATTGAAGGATGGAGAAAGAGCGTATAAATAAAAAATAAAGGTCTGCTTCTCCCGGGCATATGATATGGGAGAAGCAGGCCGGACAAAGGAGTCTGGGAGGACAGTTTTTATGGAGACAAAGAAAGCAAAGTGGTATGGGCCGAAACAAATATGGATTATGATTTACACAGGAATCCTGTTCCTGATCGGAACCAGCATTATCGGGGGAAACAATAATACCGTCTTTCCCATGTTTTCTGAAATCAGAGGCTGGGATATCAATCTGATTAATATTGTTTCCGGTATTGCCTGCATTATGAAGGCCATCGGCGTTCTGGCCCTGGCAGGGACTGTGAGGAAACTGGGGCCCAAAAATCTGACGGCTGTCACACTGTTTATTTCAGCAGCATTGCTGGTGATATTTGGAACAACCAAAAGTCTGCCGGTATTTCTGGCTGTAATTCTCGTAATCGGATTTCTGGGCGGCGGTTATGAGAAAAACGGCGGCATGACGCTGACGGCAAACTGGTGGCCCACAAAAAAAGGCGTCGTACTTGGATTTACTACCATGGGTATTGTGGCAATGAATATTGTCTATGTACCTTACATGCCGAAACTTCTGGGCGCGCTGGGTCTGGGAATGGGTATGACTGTGATCGCAGTAATTCTGGTTATTGTAGGAATTATTACCATATTCCTGGTAAAAAATACGCCGGAGGAAGCGGGAACCTTCCCGGACGGCGATCCCTCCTATGCGGCGGCAGGAGCGGAGATCGCAAAGCAGATGCATGAGTATAAAAGCCCGTTTACACTGAAAAAGGTTTGTGCCGACCGGAACACATGGCTGATCGGAATCGGCTCTGCGCTGGCCTTTATGGCGGTGATGAGTTATATTGCATCCGCAATTCCGACCATGATCGGTTATGGCTACGCGCCGGGATTTGCCACAGGTATTTTTGCGGTAGGCGGGATCATGGGAATTATAGGAAGCTTCCTTTTCGGAGTTATTGATCAGAAGATGGGAACGAAGAAGGCTTTCCTCATTTACTTTGTCTGTATTATTATCGGATTTATATTTACTCTGCTGATGCCGAGAGGAGCTGTTTTCTGCTGGCTTGCGGGAATCATTATCTTTGCGGCGCAGGGAGCTCTGTGCAATCTGCTGCCCTCCTATGTGGCTACGAAGTACGGACGCTGGGATTACCCCAGCGGATACCGTGTCATCGGTACAGTTTTTGAGATCGGCGCGGGCGTAGGCGTAATGATGATCGGCATTTTCCAGAATGCGGCTGTGATGTATACATTTGATATTGTAACTCTGGTGATCGGATTTATTTTTATGATTGCATCCAGTGATAAATTTATCGGAAAAGCAGGATGATTTACTGAAATAAGAGGCATTGCGGGCGATATGCCGGCCGCGATTCTGGCTTTTGAAGGTGTACAGACCACGCAGAAATACTGTGACAAACTGATTGATCTGGCTATGGATGGAGGAATGATTATTCGCAGCGGCTGTGAAATCCCCCTGAATGCGAAAGAAGAAAATGTGGCGGCATTTTTGAACTGCTGCAGATAAACAGAATAAAAAAATAATTACGGCATGACCGTCTGGCCATGCCGTAATTATTTTTGTGCCTGTTTGATACTTTTACAGATAAGAAACAGAAATCCGGTCTGCGGGAATCTCTCTTTCTTCGAGGGCATCTTCCGTCTCGCCCAGAACGATACCGCAGCAAACGGTGTGTCCTTCCGGAAGGCCAAGCTTTGCAACCAGACCCGCGTCTGCATTCAGTCCGTTGATGCAGCCCCAGATCAGGCAGCTGCCGATACCGATATCTGTTGCTGCCAGGGACATATTTTCAATCACAACAGCGGCGTTGGAGTGAGGAACGTTAGCGGCAGCCGGGTCTGCGATAACGGTGGAAACCAGTACCAGGCAGGGAGCGCCGTAAAGGGGGGTCAGCTTCAT
>CAMLYL010000024.1 GCA_946491665.1 uncultured Lachnospiraceae bacterium
TTATGAATGGTGTGGGACGTATTATTTACGGGGCGATGTTTGATAAAAAAGGATACAAGTTTACGATGGTTGTGGACATGATCTCCTTTATCATTGCCAGCCTGATTCTGATCATGGCGCTGAGAACAGGAAGCTTCGGACTGATTATTCTGGGATTCATTGTCGGCGGTTTCGCATATGCGGGAGTTACCCCTATGCAGTCTGCGGTAATCAGTGATTTCTTTGGAAGAACCTATTACTCCGTAAACTTCTCGGTAATCGTAACAAACCTGATGATCGGATCTTTTGCATCCACGATTGCAGGAAAGCTGTATGATATGAGTCAGTCATATATGAGCACAATTTTTATGATGATTCTGGTGACTGTAATTGCCTTTGCGGCATTTGTGGGAATCCGGAGACCACAGCCGGAGAAAAAATAGAACTGAGTCTGTGATACATAAAAGCCTGAAGCGGAAAACGATTTTCTGCTTCAGGCTTTTTGGGTAATGTCAGCGGGATGCGGCGGAATTTTTTCTGCCCATCCGGCGATAATAAAACCGCATAAAAAATTTGGTCAGCAGACCCACGAAAACAGCGGCGGCTACGGTGCCTTCCCGAACACCCTGAATCCGGTGGGTGAAAATGAGCCCCAGGATACAGGCGATGATTACCAGTGTGATATCAAATATGACTTTCATATTTCCGAAGCGGACAGGAGCAACCTGGCAGATGGCCAGACTCAGTCCCTCGCCGGCAAGAGTGACCACATCGGAAATTACCTCCAGACTGACTCCGACAGCAATTACAACAATACCGATGCCGCAGATGATCCAGCGTTCCCAGTAGGTGTCGCAATGGATAAACTGCAGAACCCAGATGGCAAAATCTGTCAGATAACCGAAGATAAATGCAACGGGCAACTGCAGAAGCTGAAAGGGATGGTATTTTTTTCGCAGAATCAGGATCTGCAGGGCGATGAATACACAGTGCATTGCAATGGTGGCGGTTCCTACAGTCAGCGGCGAAATCAGGCTGATGGTATAGGGAACACTGGAGATCGGCGAGGTTCCCAGATCCGCTGTGATTGAAAATGCAACGCCGAAGGCCATAATAAACAGACCGGCCAGAAGAATCAGGCAATGTCTGAGCCAGTCCGTTT
This sequence comes from uncultured Lachnospiraceae bacterium, assembly GCA_946491665.1. Lineage (GTDB taxonomy): Bacteria > Bacillota > Clostridia > Lachnospirales > Lachnospiraceae > Eubacterium_I. Next base: position 1,142 of record CAMLYL010000024.1, read on the forward strand.
TGGTCCAGTTTTTATGCATAAAAAACTCCTTTCAGGTACTGTTCACCGGGTTTACGGATGTCTCTGAACGGAAGAACAGATTTTGTTCAGGGTTGATTTAAACGCTGCCAGTTCTCCCGACGTAAGATCAGAAACGGCTTCCTCTTCCGCGTCCCTGAAAATGTTCATCAGTTCTCTGGCTGCCACGGTTCCTTTTGGAGTCAGAGAAACAAACAGAGAGCGTCGGTTGCCTTCATGTCTGCCGCGCGTAATCAGTTCTGCCTTTTCCATACGCAGCAGGATGCTGCCCACGGTGGCCTGTTCGATTTCACAGTATGAAGCGATAGTTTTCTGATCACTTTCGCCATATCGCAGCAGATAATCCAGGATTTTGGGCTGCCCGGGTGTGAGTCCCATTTCTGATGCCCGGGAAGTGATTTTCCGCTGAAGGACGGTATGCGTTTTCATTAGCAAATAGTGCAGAGATTCCATATATTCCTCCGGATATGTTGGCAAATGATAAGTATTCTTATTATAATAAAGCTTATTATATCTTTCTTCCGGGACAATGTCAAGAATGAAACTTCAGGAAACAGGAAGCGTCTGAAGGCCGTGTTATGCAATTATAAATATTCTTAAAAAATTGTGAAGAACCGCATATTTTTAATGGAAGACTTTCTTTTTGGAAAAAATTAGTGTACAATGTTCCATAGTTTTTTTGAAAAAACGGATAAGGAGCAGTGTGATGAACATTGTATTTTTAGATGCTGATTCTATCGGTTCAGATATTGATCTGTCCGAATTTTCACAATTGGGAAATGTTGTCAGATATGGAAATACCACGGAGGAACAAATGCCTTCCCGTGTCAGGAATGCTGATGTAATCATTGTGAATAAGGTAAATGTCAATGAGAACACTGTGGGTGAAGCGCCGGATCTGAAGCTGGTATGTGTGACAGCCACAGGCACCAATAATCTGGATATGGAATTTCTGGAACGGCGGGGGATTGCCTGGCGGAATGTCGCGGGTTATTCTACGGAGAATGTTGCGCAGCATACGTTTGCTCTGCTCTTTACACTTCTGGAAAAGCTCAGTTATTATGATTCCTATGTGAAGTCCGGAAAATATACAGCCAGTGGGATGTTTACTCATTTTTCCAATACATTTCATGAGTTGTGGGGAATGACATGGGGTGTTATCGGACTGGGGAATATCGGACGCCGGGTGGCAGATCTAGCCCGGGCTTTCGGCTGCCGCGTGATTTATTATTCTACATCGGGAAATCATCAGGAAAAGGGATATGAACGGACAGATCTGGATACACTCTTAACATTATCAGATATTGTGTCTGTGCATGCTCCGCTGACGGAAGGCACCCGGGATATGATGGATGCAGAGGCATTCCGGAAGATGAAGAATACGGCGATTTTTATTAATGTGGGCCGAGGACCCATTGTAGTGGAAGAAGATCTGGCAGATGCTCTGGAGCAGGGAGAGATTGCCGCCGCGGGGCTGGACGTATTGCGGCAGGAGCCCATGTCGCCGGAGAATCCGCTGGGAAGAATTACGGACAGTACAAAGCTCATTATCACGCCTCACATTGCATGGGCCAGTGCCGAAGCGCGCACACGTCTTATGGAGATTGTTCTGGGACAGGTGAAAGAGTTTATCGGATGAGGGAAGACTCCCATTCTCCACAGGAGGATATGACAGGTAACGGTAAAGATGAAGAATAAGAAATTATGGTTTAAAATCATATTTGTAGCAATTTTAATATTGATTATTCTGTATACCTTCCGGGGATCCTGGCGGGATATCCTGAATCAGCTGGCGAAGACTTCTCCGCTGATTATTTTGCTGATCGGGGGCGCTTCTGTGGTATACCATCTTTTTGAGGGATGGATTACCTGTTCTTTGTCAAAGCGTTATAATCCCCGTTTCCGTTATCGGGATGGAGTGTACTGCGCTTTTTTCTGCTCCTTTTATCGACTGTCTACTCTGGGCAGCGGCCAGGGGGTGGCTGCAGTGATTTTTCTTGGGAAAAAGGAAGTGGGATATTCAGAAGCTACGGGACTTTATATGATCCAGTATATGCTGCATAAGGTGAGTATTGCTTTGTTTTCAGGCATTTTTTTTGTAATTAACTGGAAGGTAATGTCCCATCATTACAAAAATTATGCGGGGTATCTGATTCTGGCTTATGTACTGACTGTGCTGATCGCCATCGGATTGATTCTGCTGGCGGTTTATCCGAAGTCCCACTCATTGATTTTATGGCTGGGAAACAAGCTGAATTTTCATCATAAGCTGGATGGAATGCTGAAAAAGCTGGAGAATGGCGCCAGGATTATGGAGAAGTCTACGTCAGAGCTTTTGAAGGACTGGAAAACCATTGTGATTATTGTGCTGAAGAATCTTGCGAAGCTGTGTTTCTGGTATAGTATTCCATTTCTGATTTTGCTGGGAAGCGGAGAGATATCCATTCTGACTTCGCTGTCTGTAACCTCATTGTCGGTAATGACCGCGGCGGTAATTCCGACGCCGGCAGGGATCGGTTCTACAGAATTGATTATGACCAGTCTGTACAGTCTGGTAGTGGATGTAAATAAAGCCGGGGCAATCACTCTGCTCTATCGGATTGCCACTTTTATCTTTCCGTTTGTGGTGGGCGGCGCGCTGATTCTGGCAGGAAGATCGCTGAAGCGTTTCCTGAAGCCAAGCCGCTGAGTGACTATTCTTTGTGATGTAGCTGCGTCTTTTCGGAGGCGCAGTTTTTTTCTTCAAAAAAACTTTCGATCAGCTGAGAGAGCAGATCCCACTGAGCTTCCGTGAGTCGATGAAGAGGCTGAGGAAGTTCTCTGTTCTCACAGGAATCAGCGTCCACAGTTGAGAAAAAATCCTGGGGCGTTATTTCCAGATATTCACATATATAGAAGAACAGCTGCATAGAAGGAAATGATTTCCTGTTTTCAATACGGTTGATATAGCTTGCGTTCTGACCGATTGCGAGACTCATTTCCCTGGCAGACACGTTCTTTTCTGTTCTGAGTTCTGATAATCTGTCAGCAAAAAATTCTTCATACATAATCCATCACCTTATAATATTATAATGTGCAAAAATCCCAAAAATATGATATTGAAAATCATAAATCGACAAAATAAAGGATATAAAATGACTTAAATGTATCACCTATAAAGTCTGTAATGTCACAATCGGGGTATAAAACCATTATTTCAAAACTGGTATGGTCAAAAAATAAAAAACTGGATATATTAAAAACTCCAATTTCGGGATAGTATGTATCAGCATAGGGAGGATTGTTATGAATGATTTTTATCGTATAAAGAAAATAGACGCTCATTCTCATATTGGAAGATTTGGCAGTCCGTTTTATATTGATTTTGATACAGAACGTCTGAAGAAACAGATGGAGGAGTTCCAGATTGAAAAATGTATTCTCTGTCCGGCAGGCTGCAGTCTGAATGAGGAACTCAATACAGCATATAAAAATATGCCGGAAAAGATCATTCCGCTGTGCTGGGTAAATGCCAATGAGGGACAGAAGGGGTATGATATGCTGGAGCATTATCTGCGGGATGAGAATTTTGCGGGTATTAAGATGCAGCCGCTGTTTGATGCCTTTACGGCAGATTCTCCCCTGGTGGATCCTATCATGGAGATTGCGGAGGCATATCAGAAGCCGGTGTTCATTCACTGCGGTCATCCGCCTTATTCCCTGCCATGGCAGATTGGTCTGCTGGCGGAGAGGCATCCCCGTGTGACGACAGTAATGCTTCATATGGGGCATGGTCACGGTGTTTATATTGAGGGAAGCCTGAACATGGCGCTGAAATATGAGAATTTATTTCTGGAAACATCGGGAATGCCCATGGGATGTCAGATAAAAAATGCCTATGAAAAGGCAGGCAGTGAACGGGTAATGTTTGGAATAGACGCACCGTTTCACCATCCCAGTGTGGAAATTCAGAGGATCTATTCCTGCGGGCTGACGGAAAAGCAGATGGAAGATGTTTTTTATTACAATGCAGCGAAATTAATGAAATGATCAGAATAAATGGAGATGGAAACAAAATGAAGAATTCAGGACAGAAGAAAAGAATCAGAACATCAGATATCACAATTACGGCTGCTATGGCGGCGTTGGTTTTTCTGGGAACCTATATTTTCAAAATTCCAACCATCAGCGGTTATATTCATCTGGGTGACTGCATGATTCTGCTGACAGTGGCCCTGTTTGGTATGAAAAAGGGGGCGGCTGCAGGAGCCATCGGAGGCGCCCTGGCAGATCTGCTGGGCGGATTTTTTTACTGGGCGGCGCCCACGTTTCTGATTAAATGTATGTGGGCGCTGGTGATGGGAGCGATTATGCATAAAGCTTTGAGGAATAGAAAGGGAGCTTTTCTGGCAGGAGCCATTGTGGGCGGTGTGCTTCAGGTTGCGGCATATACGGTTGTGAGAGTGTTTATTTACGGTCCGTCTACAGCCCTGGTGGAAGTGCCGGGACTGGCAGTTCAGACAGGAGCCGGAGTGGTGCTTGGTTTTGCAATTTATAAGGTGCTGGCAAAGTCCGGTCTCGCTGTGCGGCTGACGCGGCGGATCGCAGACAGTTGATTTCATATGGGATAAAAAAAGCTGCCGTCCGACAGATTATTTTCTGTCGAACGGCAGCTTTTCAGTGCGCCATACGGCGCGCAGTTCTGAGCGGGTCTTGAATCTCAGATCAGGAATGTTTTCTTCTTTTTACAGAAATTGTGATAATCGCCAATGCGCCGATTGCCGCAAGACTGTATACCATCAGTGGAGCGTTGTCGGCGGTGTTGGCGCCTTTTGCTGTAGTGGAAGTATTATTCTGTCCGGTGGTTGTTCCTGAAGGATCCTGCTGTCCGGAAGAACCGGGCGTGTCGGGATCATCCGTGCCGCCGGGCGTGGTCGGAGTGTTATTGTCATCCGGATTATCCGGATTATCCGGCTGGTCCGGAGTGTCTGTTGCGGGTATTTCCTCTGTATAGGAATAGCCGCAGAACTTACAGGTATATTCTTTGTATCCGGGTTCTGTGCCGGCTTCAACCATATCAGTCAGCTCATACTCACAGGCAAGGTCTGTCTCGAGAACTTCACCGCAGTCGCCGCAGAGCAGATTATGAGTATTGGCGCCTTCCCCGTTGCTGATGTAGCTTGCTTTGCTGCTGTCATGGTTATGCAGATACAGCCCGTCTGCGCTTCCCCAGCCGCCGTCTGAAATATTAATGGTTACACAGAGCTTTATATCTGTGTCTTCTTCCAGATGGAAGGTTACCGAGGGATGCAGGTAATTTTCCGGCTCCGTAGAATAGTTGTTCAGCGCTACGGGATCTCCGGCGAACAGAACATTTCCTTCTGTGTCAAGAACAGAAACGGCTACAGTGTCCGATGCGTTGCCCATGGCAACAGCTTCAAAAGTATAATATCCTGCTGAAAGAGCAATCGGAACATCGTAGGTTACGCTGGTCTCTTCTCCGTCTGCCAGATACCAGTGGAGTGTCGCATTGCCTTCCAGAACATCTTCTGTCGAAGCAACCCTCACGCCTGAACCGGAAACGGTGAAATTATCAGCCGTCTCAAATCCTGCTGCATCTTTATCTGTGATCAGGTTCGGTTCCAGAACGGTGATCGTGCATACTGCCTCGGCCTCGGCAGCGCCGTCTGTGCATTCCTGAGAAAGGGTGATGGTTCCGTGAACCGTATAAATGCCGGGCTGATCAGTGTCAACAGCGGCGACATCTGCTTCGTTCCAGGTTACCGGCTCAGCGATGGTTCCGATGCTGGGACGGTTGTATGTTACATTAACTGTTTCAGGAAGTGTAAAGGTTTCACTCTGTTCGATTTCCATGGACGGTGACGCCACACTGCTGACATACAGATCTGTAATGGTAGAGCCGGTCTTTACATATTCCCATACATGGAGGGAATCAAGAGCATTGCCCTGCGCGTCAAATAATGCCTGGTTGTCCCATTCGCTTCCGCCGTAATTGTTCTCGTTGACATTAACATCATAGCCGATGGCGTGGCTGCTGGCCCAGCCGGAACCATAGGTTTCCCAGATTTCGTTGTTGGCGGCAATCTGTGCTTCCAGTTCCTCTCCTTCCAGACCGGTAATGTCTCCTACCGTAATCCATGCGGGCTCCCAGTAATATACGCCCAGTCCGCCTGCGCTGTTTACCGCGTCGATGATATCGCGGACAGAAGTTGCCTGTCCCTGGGGAGATACTTCGTATCCGTCAACTCCGGTAGAAACTCCGTTTGTCTTGCCGTCAGTGTCCTCGGAGGTATAGATGTAACTGGTCTCGGTAACCATTACTTCTTTGCCGTAGGTGTCCTGCACGATTCTCATCTGGCTTTTCAGGTTGGACAGCGAGCCGTGCCAGAACATGTAATAGGAGCTTCCCATTACATCGTAATCAACATTGTTTCTCTGCAGTGTGGATGCCCAGCTGGTCATGGAACCTCTTTCGGGATTTGCCACATGGATGACAACCTTTACTGCGTGGGAGTCGCTGTATACATTTTCTGAGAACTGCCGTACAGCGCGGCTTCCGGCGGAGAACAGAGTGCACATATTCGCCTGGCTGCTTTCTCCGCAGATAGCGTTGTTGGTCTCATTTCCTACCTGCACCATATCAATCTTTACTCCGGTAGAAGCGATCTGTGTCAGGCTGTCCAGTGTAAAATTGTAGATGGCATCGGCTTTCTGTTCCACTGTATAGCCGGCCCATGCCTTGGGAACCAGCTGTCTGCCGGGATCTGCCCAGAAGTCGGAGTAGTGGAAATCGATAAGCATGCCGATATTCGCTGCTGCGCAGGCTCTGGCAATTTCCGTGGCAGTATTCACATCACAGTTTCCGGCGCCGTATCCGTTGCCGTCCTCATCGTAGGGATTGTTCCATACACGTACGCGGACGGAATTGATGCCGCAGTCCGCCAGGAACTGACAGAACTCGGTCACATTCTCAAGTTCATTTCCGTCAAAATCTTTGTAGATGACGCCGCTGTTGTACTCGGAAACAATCGTTGAAATATCGGCTCCCATGATAAAATCTTCGGACAGATTCTTTACCTTTTCAACTTCGATTTTACCGGGAACGGCGGTATCTTCTTCCTCATCCTGTTCCGGTCCCAGAACTACCAGGTTGTCAAGGGCGCCCCAGAAACCGGCCGGAGTTGTGCCGGAGATTTTTACAATCACTGTGGCCGGCTCGGCCAGAGTGAAGAGACCGGTCTGGAAGGTTTCCCATTGATTATATGCTGTCGTAGGAAGGGATACAGGTGCCCCTGTCAGTGAATTCCCGGATGCATCAGTGACGTCCAGCGTGAGACAGCTGTCAAATCCTTCGCCGCCTTCCACACTAATTTTCGCGCGGTAGGTACCGGCCGGAAGATCAGAAATCTCATAGGAAACGGCCAGCTCCGTGGATTCCGCATCCGAAGCCCAGAGATTCAGGAATGATGTCTGGTTATTCGTCATATAGGAATCTGTCTCGGTTTTCAGTGTGTCCGGAACCAGTGTCCATCCGTCTGCGCCTGATTCAAAATCGCCGTTATCCAGATCGACCGGCACGGCAGGCTCCTCAACCGGCTCCGGCGCGGCAGATACTGTGAAATCCGTTGGGGTACGACAAAGCTCTGTTGTACCTGACTGCAGCTGCGCCTGAACATAGTATTTGCCTTCCTCAGAAAAGGTGATGTCAGCGGAAAAAGATTTTCCGTCTGTACCGGAGTAGGTAACTGTGCAGTTTTCAGCAGAATAGCCTTCATCTTCTGTATATCCCGGTGTCCATACGTCGGGCCAGAACCACAAATCCAGTCCTGCCGCCTCCAGATCTGTAATCTCCTCTCCATTTCGGGTCACAGTGGCAGTTATGGTGACCGCCTCGCCCACTGTGACTTCATTCGCGGGTTTGCTTAACTCCACCTGTACCTGATATTCGTCTTCCGCTGCGGGAAGAGGATCATCCGCAAAGGTCAGAGTGGGAAACATACTGACAGTCATCAGCACGGCGGCTGCAATGGCCGTCAGACGTTTCAGCCATGGTTTTGCTTTCTTTTTCATAAATACCTCCTTTATAAAATTTTGTTAAAAATGTATTATTTGATTTTATAATATATGGGAAAAATTGTCAATTCGCATAATAACCAATAAGTTTGTAGATTACCAGAAGAAAACTGCATGCTACAAATAAAAGAAATCATACGCATAAGAGTAAAAAGAAAATTTTTGAACGTATGATCCGGGAATACAGAAGGAAGAGGCGTTATGCCTCTTCCGGAATGAATTCAATATGATTTTCGGACATTTTGCCGATTCGGGCCAGGGAGTATACATGAATTCCCTGTTCATTCAGTTTTCCGCGGCCGGGCTGGAAGGACTTCTCAATAAGAATGCCCAGACCGGCTACCGTGGCATGAACCTTGCGCAGAAGACGGATCGCTCCGGTAGCGGCCTCGCCGTTGGCAAGAAAATCGTCGATAATCAGTACATGGTCATTTTCATCTACCTGTTCCATGGAAAGGGTCAGCTCATAGCTGGTTCCTTTGGTGAATGAGGTAATCATAGTGTGGCAGAGATTTTTATTTAAAACCTTGGAGGGCTGCTTTTTCAGAATTACCATGGGAACGCCCAGCTCAATAGCGGTTGTCAGCGCGGGAGCAATTCCGGAACTCTCGATCGTTACAACCTTTGTGATTCCCTGTCCGGCGAAATGTGCGGCGAATTCTTTCCCGGCCGCCTGCATCAGTTCGGGATCCACCTGATGATTAATGAAACTGTCCACCTTCAGGATATCCTCGTTGACGGCGATACCGTCTTTTTTGATTCTTTCTTCCAATAACTTCATGTCTGTTCTCCCAATCGTTTGATGTTAATATGTTATACTGTTCCGAAAAATACGGGAATCGGAGCAATATGGATGCTGCGAAGATGAAAAATTCTTCGTATTTGATTTCTATTATATCATATTCTTTTTACAGAGTAACGGAAAATGAAAAAATAGGGGAAGTATTTTTAAAAAGAATGTGGTATAAATATATCAGGTGGGGATGCGCAGGGATTCAGCATGAAAAGAAAACGGATATATATTACAGGAATTATTGTATGTGCCGCTGCGGCCGGGATTCTGGCCTGGTGTCTGACGCATAACGGGATCCGGAGACAGCCTGGTACATCGGAGTATTATTTCTATAAATATGGCATCGTTGACCGGAAGCGGAGCGGTCTGGTTTATGACCGCGATTCCTGGTGGTATGTAAAAAATGGAAGAGTGGACACAGAATATACCGGACTGACAGAATACGGATCCGGGCTCTGGCGGGTCAAAGACGGCACCATTGATTTTTCCTATGAGGGTTTTGACAGAAATGAAACCGGCTGGTGGTATGTAGAGGACGGAAAAGTCCGAACTGATGTTGCCGGACTCCGGTATGGTGTCATCCCTACAGACCGGACGGGGCGTTTTTTCGGCAGAAATATGCCCGGTCTCCCGGCGTTTTTTGATTCCGGCGGGGAGGGAACGGCCGGCTGGTGGTATGTGAAGGATGGCAGAGTGATGTCATGTGACACAATTATAGAGGAGAATTCGCGCTGGTGGTGTATCCGGCAGGGCCGGGTCTGGTTCTCCCGGCAGGGAATCGCGGAAAATGAGAACGGCAGATTTTATGTTGAATATGGCCGTGTGCGTTTTGACCGGGACGGCGTATATCGGCAGAGCGGCGGTACATATCTTCTGGAAGCAGGAAAGGTGACCGGGGAGATTCACCGGGACAGTACCCGTTTCATCGCGCATCGGGGACTTCGGAGCGAGGCGCCGGAGAACACAATAAAAGCTTTTGAACTGGCCGGTGAGGCCGGATTCTGGGGATGTGAGACAGATGTGCGCCTTACGGCGGACGGCAGCTATGTTCTTCTGCATGATGAAAGTTTTCTGCGAATGTGCGGAACCGATGTTTTGCCTGAGAATCTGACAGAAGAGGAGATCCGGCAGATGGTTCTTACAGGCGGATCCTGCCTGGAGGAATATGCCGGAGATGCTTCCGCTGTATCAGTTGCGTTTCTGGAGGAGTACCTGGAGGTTTGCCTGAAATACCATATGGTTCCGGTGATGGATATCAAGTTTCACACCGGAAGCGGCCGGGAAGCCTTTGATCAGATGCAGAAGCTCTATCAGGCGGTGAAGGCTGTGCTGGGAGAGCATGAAGCAGTTTTTCTGGCGTCAGATTTTACGGCGCTGTGCCAGATGCGTCTGGTTCTTGAAAACGCCGGAGATACGGATATTTCCCTGCAGCTTCTGCTGCGGGATACGGATACGGTTTCTGCGGAAGAGCTTCAGAAGTGGGGAATAGATCCGGATATCAAGTATGCGGGGCTGCAGGAGGATACTATTTCCATTTTGCAGGAAATGGGATTTGAGGTAAATGTCTGGACGGTGGATCACCCGTATAAAATCAATTCTCTGCTGCGTCAGGGCGTGGATTATATTACAACTAATAAAAGATTCTGGTAGAATTAAGTGTAAGGAGGAATTAGAATGGAACCTGTGACAGAACGTACAGAGCAGACATTTGCTTATGTACATAAGGTACAGTACTATGAGACGGATGCCATGCAGATTGTGCATCATTCCAATTATATCCGCTGGATGGAGGAGGCACGGCTGGAGCATCTTGGCCGGGTGGGACTTGCCTACGATAAAATGGAGGCCAGGGGAATCATTATTCCCGTTCTGTCGGCATCCTGTGAGTATAAGGCGGCTACACGTTATGGAGAAACCGTGAAGGTTTTTCTGGACATTGAGAAGTTTAACGGACTGAAGTTCTCTGTTGTTTATAAGATTACCAGCGAGGATGAATCAGTGGTTCATGCCACGGGACGTACATCACACTGTTTCCTGAACAGAGAGATGAAGCCGGTAAATATTAAAAAAACGGCGCCTGACATTTATGATTTTTTCAAAAATTATAAGCCATCCGCATAAAGTGTTTGCATTCACGGCAAAATGGTATTATACTACCCCTAGCACGATGCTAGTATATATATTTTAAGGAGGAACTCCATATGGCAAAGATCACAAAAGACACTATGATTGGCGAATTACTGCGTGACCAGGAACATATTGAGGATATAGCAGAAGTATTATTCGGGATCGGCATGCACTGCCTGGGATGCCCGTCTTCTCAGATGGAGACCCTGGCTGAGGCTGCTATGGTCCATGGTCTTGAGCCGGACGAGCTGGTAGCGCGTCTGAATGCGGTAGTAGAGGCATAGAATGGTCAGAATTATGAAACTGTGATAAAATCACGTAAAAAGAACCGGCAGAGCTGCCGGTTCTTTTTTAGAAAATCTGATCCGTTTTACTGAATTTCAGCCAGGGTCTGCAGAGCATGCCGGGGAAGGATTACCTTGCAGTGTTCCCGGCAGTAGGCTTCTATTCCCGGCGTATATTTGCGTTTCCCCAGATAGGAATCTACGGCATGGACAACCTTGTTAAACTCCATGGCAGTGTGAGGACTGCGGTGCAGGAACAGATGGTATTCGCTGCTGGAAGGATCCCGGTACAGGATACTGTTTCCGCGATAGACGGAAACAACTGCCTGAGCCGCAGCGATAACCGTATCAATATCGGTAAAGGTAAAGAGACGGATCTGATCCGCTGCATCTGAAGTGTCTTCAGAGTCCCGGGCCGGAGAGGTCTGACTGGAGAGATCCTCTTTGATCTGATCCAGCAGATCCAGAAGGTCATCCGCTGTATTATCATCAGGCGGGAGCAGATCATCGCTGCCGGACTCTTCATCCTCCTCTTCACCGGAATGGGTGAAGTTGGAAAAACGGAGATCCAGCTCATCCGGAGAATCCACTTTTGTAATAATCAGTACAATTTTCTCCGGAGAAAGAGGAATGGCCTCAATCATCAGCGGAATATCGTCTGCTTCAAAGCCGAAGTCCATGGATGCCTGACTCATCATATCCTGGAAAAGCGCTCTTGTTTTTTCAGAACCGTAGGCCAGTTCGCTGATCTTGAGATGGCGTGAAGCCAGGTCTTCTCTGGTCAGTGTGCAGCGAATCTGGTGGTCATTTATTTTCTCAATTTTCATGTCATCACTTCCTTATCTGGCTAAATAATAACAAAAAAATCTGCGGATAGCAACAAAAAATAGTTGAAATCTCGGAGTCTCTGTGTTATAAACGTATCAGAGTATTCCGTTTTCGCGGATAGATTTTCATTATTTACGGCTGTGAGATTCCTGCATTGCGTATTTCGCGCATTACAGAATGCACTTGCAGCTTTGCGGAAGATCCCCCGGTCTTCCATGATTATCTTATCTGACCCGACAGGTCATCTTTCAGTATTTCCGAAATTTTATGATTTACACGGTTTGAAAAGGATTCGTGTGCAGACCATAGAACCCCGATTTTGGCGATCAATACTGCCGGCGGCAGAACTGCGTGCGCCGGACACTGATCTGTCCGCAGGAACGAACACTCTGCAAAAAGTCTTTTTGATAGTATATGTCAGTAATGGAAAAAACTGACAAAAAGAAAGGAGGTTTTCCCTGCAGCCTGACGGACAGGTTTCTTTTAAAATTTATAAATTGAGAAAGGAAGGTACAAAGATCGGATAAAAAGATATTGGGATTAAGGAACAGACTCTGTCAGGCTGCGGTTACGGATTTGTATATCACAAATACTTCCGTTTGGTCAGAAAAGTTTTATGACGGATAAATATAAACAGGGACAGACACTGATGGTGGAACTGCAGAGCCTGGAGGAGCAGGGGCTTTCTGTCCGGCTTCCGGATATCTGCGGGGAGCGGCCTCCGGCATCGGAGGCCGTCAGTGTCAGAGAAGAGATTACTTATATGAGAGACTGCGTATTTGAGGAAGGAGAATTAAGTGAAGTAAGTGAAGTATAGCCGGATAAAAGATTGCAGTAAAAGGTAAATTCATGTATACTGATTAAAACAAAGGCGAAAAAGGAGAGCGGCGAAGGAAAAATGGCAGGACGTAGAAGAAAAACAGGAAACCGGCAAAAGATGTTTCTGATAGCGGGAGTGATTGTTCTTATTATCGTAATTGCGCTGATTACGACGCTGACTACTGTGGTGAAGAAGTATTCCCCGTCAAAGGAACAGACAGACTATGCGTCTTTTTATCATCTTGACAGTGAGGATGATATTATGATCTGTGTGAATCATGCGGTACTGGAGCAGACGGGAATGCTGATTGACGATGAGGTGTATCTTCCTTTTGATGTAGTCAGAGAGTATGTGAACGACCGGTTCTTCTGGGACGGTACGGAGCAGATACTGCGCTACACTCTGCCGGAGGGAATCGTGAATGTATCGGGAGAGACAGCGGAGTATACAGTGGGGAAGGATGCGCAGACCGCTGAAAATACCATTCTGCATGTTCAGGAAGATCAGATGTACCTCTCCCTGTCTTTTATACAGCAGTATACAAATATTCGGTTTGAGGTATTTCAGAACCCCAACCGGGTGGTGATTTCGAATGAATGGGGGACCGTAGATTATACACAGGTAAAGAGGACCACGGAGGTCCGGGAGAAAGGCGGAATCAAGAGTCCCGTTCTGACAGAGGTGGAAAGAGGAGATCTGGTGAACGTTGTGGAGGAGATGGATTCCTGGTCAGAGATCTGTACAGAGGATGGTTTCGTAGGCTATGTGAAAAACAGCGCGCTGGGAGGAACCCAGTCCGTCCTGTATGAAGACGAATATACGGAGCCCGAGTTTTCACATATCTCCAGGGATTATACCATCAATATGGCCTGGCATCAGGTAACAAACCAGACGGCAAATAATCAGGTGTCGTCGGTGCTGGCCGGCACAAAGGGAGTGAATGTGATTTCTCCCACCTGGTTTTATCTGAATGATAATGAAGGCGGAATTGCCGTCCTGGCCAGTTCGGATTATGTGTCTTACTGCCATGAGAACGGAGTGGAGGTCTGGGCGCTGGTCAGCAATTTTGAAAACGCCGATGTAGATACTACGCAGGTTCTGAACACAACCTCCAGCCGCGATACACTGGTGAATAACCTGATTGCCGAGGCTGTGAGATATAATCTGGATGGAATCAATGTGGATTTTGAGATGCTGGACGAAGAGGCGGCACCCGGTTTCCTGCAGTTTATCCGGGAGCTTTCACTGAAATGCGAGGGAAATGATCTGGTTCTTTCCGTAGATAATTATTCTCCTGCGTCCTATAACGCTTTTTACGACTGTGAAGAGCAGGCGGTTTTTGCGGATTATGTTGTGCTGATGGCCTATGATGAGCATTATAACGGTTCGGAGGAAGGGTCGGTGGCTTCTCTGGGATTTGTTACCCAGGGTGTGACGGATATGCTGGAGAATGTTCCGGCGGATCAGCTCATTCTCGGAGTTCCCTTCTACACCAGGCTGTGGAGACTGACGCCGGATGATTCCGTGGAAGGCGGCGTTGCGGTGACCAGTGAAGCTCTGGGTATGAGTGAGGCTGAGAGCCGCGTGGCAGCTAACGGGGCGACCTTCCAGTGGCTGGACGACTGCGGACAGTATTATGCGGAGTATGAGTACGAGGGCAGTACCTACAAGGTATGGATTGAGGATCAGAATTCCATCGAGAAAAAGCTGGAAGTCATGCAGTCCAACAGTCTCGCCGGCGCGGCTTTCTGGAAACTTGGATATGAGAAAAATACAGTTTGGGATACAATTGTGAAATTCATGAATTAACGCAGTATGCCGCAGCGGCTTCCGGAAGAAGGGGCATCCTGTCTGCGCAGCTGTCCGGTATGAGAAGATTTCGAACATGATTCCGCGGAAGGTTTCATAACATAATACAAAGTGAAAAGTGTGGTCAGGAAATTTTGCGGAAAAAGATAGAAGTGATTATGGTTGTCGCACTGATTGTGGCGGCGATTACCGCGGGGCCGCGGACTGCCAGGTATGTAATGAATATGAAAGCGGAGACGGAACCTGTGTGTATTGTGATTGACCCGGGACACGGTGCGTACCGGATGCGCAGATGATAAGCCGGAGAATCACGTATTGTAAAGCCATGAAAAGAAGACTGTGTATGGAAACCTTCAGAAAAAGGGGTTTTCATCCGCAGTCTTTTTTTTGCTGCATATTGGATAAGCTGTCCTGCGTATGCTGATAGCAGAAGGACGGGGGAGGCGGAAAATGGACAGAGACGAGACAGACGGATACAGGGTAGAACGGGAATTCCTCGGCAGATTATCGGCGGAAGAACTGCTGGAGCGTATTATCCGCGCACACCGGGAGATGCCGGATCAGGAGGAGGAGACGGAGGACGGAGAGTGTTGAAAAAATTTATGACGGCCGCATACATCAGATTATCGCGGGAGGACGGAGACAAGGAAGAGAGCGACAGTGTAGGGAATCAGAGGAAACTGCTGACTGAATATATTACAGTCGAAGAGAATATGGTTCTTTATGATGTGTACATTGATGACGGTTATACCGGAACTGATTTTAACAGGCCGGCATTCCGGAGAATGATCGGGGATATTGAGGCCGGAAAGGTGAACTGTGTGGCTGTGAAAGACCTGTCCAGATTCGGACGGGACTATATTGATACCGGAAGATATCTGGAACGCTATTTCCCTGAGAAGGGGGTGCGCTTTATCTCTGTCATGGAGAGAATTGACAGCAGGAAGCAGGCGTACGATCTGCTGCTTCCCATCCGGAATATTTTTAATGAACAGTATGCCCGGGACATTTCGGAGAAGGTGCAGACGGCTGTCAGGACAAAACAGCGGGCCGGCGAGTTTGTGGGAGCATTTGCCTGCTACGGCTACAGAAAGTCTCCGGCAGACAAAAACCGGCTGATCGTGGATCCGTATGCGGCCGCTGTAGTCCGGAGAATTTTTTCGCTTTATATCGGCGGCTGCGGCAAGCAGCAGATCGCGAAACTTCTCAATGCGGAGGAGATTCTCTCTCCTTCGGAATACAAGAAGGCTATGGGACTTTCCTATCACAATCCAAACCGGCCGGAGGGGAAATCATACTGGTCTTATGCCGCTGTGAACAATATTCTGCACAGGGAAATGTATGTGGGAAATATGGTGCAGGGAACGAAACACCAGTGTCTGAGAGGAAGACAGAAACAGATAAGACGGGAGGACTGGATCATTGTGGAGCATACCCATGAGCCGGTGATTGACCGGGAGACCTGGGACAAAGCACAGTTTCTTCTGAGAAGACGGAGGAGAGAGACCGGAACGGAGACGGACAGAAATCTTTTTGCCGGTCTCGTGAAATGCGGCGACTGCGGAAGGAGCATGGTGAAAAATATGTGGAGGCTCACGGATGGGAGCAGGGTTCGCGCCATGTACTGCGGGACCTATAAGCGTCATGGAAGACAATACTGTACCTCTCATGCGCTGCCGCTGGCGATTCTGGAGAAAATTGTGCTGGATGATCTTAATGAGCTGATACGGAGCGCCGGGAATCTGCGCCGGATCGCGGATCAATGCTGCTCTCCGGGGACGGTGCCTGGAAGAGAAGCGGAAGAGGTGCAGGCGGAGATGGAACGTGTCCGCCGGCTGAAACAATCCGTTTATGAGGATTACAGGGAGGGCCTGATTTCGCGGGAAGAATTTCTTTCTTATCATGAAGATTATGAAAAGAAAGAGACGCTTTGCCGTCGGCAGATGGAAAAGCTGGAACAGAGGAAACGGGACTGCGGCCGTGGAGCGTCAGAGATTCCGTGGCTGAACAGACTGCTGAACCAGGGGCGCGTGGAAACGCTGGACAGGAATATTGTGACAGAGATGGTTCATGAAGTCAGAGTGTATGAGAATCGGAAAATTACAATTATCTATAATCTGTGTCCCTTTATTTTTTGAAAAAATATTAAATTTCGTCAATTTCACAAAAAAACAGGTTAAATTGATCTGATTTTTTACTTGCATGAAAAATCAAACTGTGCTACACTGCTTTACAAGACAAAGGCGTTTGAAGTATTGCAGATACTTCAGGCGCCTTCTTTTTTCCATGGAAGGACTGTCTGTTATTTTAAAAAGCCGGCAACTGAAAAGAAAGGAAGAGATAAGTTATGAGTTCAGGAGATACAGCTTTTATTATAATCTGTGCAGCCTTTGTATTTATTATGACTCCGGGTCTGGCATTTTTTTACGGAGGCCTGGTAAGAAGAAAAAATGTTGTCAGTACCATGATGGCCTGCGCTGCCATAATGGGATTGTCTGTTGTTATGTGGTGTCTTTTCGGCTACTCACTGTCATTCGGCGGAAATCATGGGGGTATCATCGGTGATTTCCGATGGTTTGGACTGAATAATGTCGGAATGGATGCAGGACCCTATGCCGATTCTATTCCCCATCTGATTTACTGTGGATTTCAGATGATGTTTGCCATGATTACGCCGGCTTTGATTACCGGTTCAGTGGTGGGACGTATGAAATTCAAGGCGTTATTTATTTTTATCGCTCTGTGGTCTGTGATTGTATACTATCCTATGGCTCATATGGTGTGGGGAGAGGGCGGATTTCTGGCCGCTGTCGGCTCTGTGGATTTTGCGGGAGGAAATGTGGTACATATCAGTTCCGGCGTCAGCGCTCTTGTACTTGCGATTCTTCTTGGAAGAAGAAGAGGTTATGAACATACGACATACCGGATTCACAATATTCCCTTTGTTGTACTGGGCGCCGCTCTTCTGTGGTTCGGCTGGTTCGGCTTCAATGCTGGAAGCGCTTTAAAAGCAGACGGCCTGGCGGCTCACGCATTTATGACTACCGCGATTTCTTCAGCGGCAGCTCTTCTGTCCTGGATGGCAATTGATGTGATTAAGTCCAGAAAACCCACTCTGGTAGGCGCATCCACCGGTCTGGTTGTGGGTCTGGTAGCGATTACTCCCGGAGCAGGGTATGTTCCAATCTGGGCTTCCTTTGTGATCGGAGCTCTGGTAAGCCCGATCTGCTACTTTGGAGTGGCTCTGATAAAAAAGAAACTGAAAATAGATGATGCTCTGGACGCCTTCGGCTGTCATGGAATCGGCGGTATCTGGGGAGGCATTGCAACCGGACTGTTTGGCCAGTCTTCCATCAACAGCGCAGCGCAGTGGGATGGTCTTGTGTTTGGAGACGTTCATCTTTTCGCGGCGCAGCTGATCGGTATTGTTGTTACAATTGCCGTTGCGGTTGTGGGAACGCTGATTTGTGCGGGAATTGTAAGAATATTTACACCTCTCCGTGTGACTGCCAAAGAAGAACAGCTTGGTCTTGATATTTCACAGCACGGCGAAAGCGCATATCCGAGCTTTAACGGATTGGATCAGTAAGGCGGGAGGTTGATAAATTATGATGATTAAAATCGAAGCATATATAAGAGAAGAGAAGTTTGAAGACGTTAAGACTGCTCTGGATGAGCTCAATGTAAATGGTTTGACGGTATACCAGGTTATGGGCTGCGGAATTCAGAGAGGATATAAGGAAATCGTGCGGGGAATGGAAGTTGATATGCAGATGCAGCCGAAGGTCAAGTTTGAGATTATCGTGTCCTCTGAAGAGTGGGAAGAAAAAGTGGTGAATGCGATTCAGAAAGCGGCATATACCGGAGAGGTTGGAGACGGAAAAATATTTACATTTGAAATTCGTTCCGCATTGAAGATCCGTACAAAAGAAACCGGTTACGACGCAATTCAGGAATCTGAGTAATTTCGTTCCCGCGCTTTGCATATCAGTCGGCGCACATCATTGGTTTCATCTGCGCTTCCGATGTCCGCCCCATGGCGGAAATGATCCGGGAAAGGTGGGAACCACGGGGACTCTGGAGAAAGATATTAATCTTCAGATTGCCCGGAAGCTGAAAGATGATCTGGAAGAACAGGGAATGGAAGCGATCCTGACCCGGGATGCGGATGAGAATCTGGCGGATGAAGGCGCTTCCAGCATTAAAGTTTCCGACCTGAAAAACCGGGTGGCAATGATTGATCAGGCAGATTCGGTACTGGTGGTCAGCATTCATCAGAACAGTTACACAGACAGTTCGGTGAGCGGAGCTCAGGTCTTTTATTACGGGCAGTCAGAGGAGGGAGAGCGTCTGGCGCAGGCGATTCAGGAAAACCTGATTCAGACGCTGGATCCTTCCAATACCCGGGAGGCCAAAGCAAATGACAGCTACTATATGCTGAAAAGAACATCCGTACCGACTGTCATCGTAGAATGCGGTTTCCTGTCCAATCCGGATGAAGAAGCTCTTCTGCAGGAAGAAGAGTATCAGGATAAAATCGTGGAGGCCATTCGCAAAGGGATCCGGGCATATCTGGAAAACAATGATGGAGATGCGGAAGCCGCCTAGATTTCCAGAAAATATTTTTCATATGCATTGATAATGGTTGTACCCTGATACTGGTTTTCCCGTGTCAGGGTATAATCGTATGGCAGATGGACGTGACCGTGCAGCATGTAGGCGGGATGGTACCGCTCCATCAGATGGAGAAATGCATCATATCCCCGGTGAATCAGGTCGTCGCCGTCTCCGATGCCGCGGGCGGGAGCATGGGTAACCAGAATATCGAATCCTCCATATTTGCGGATCTGCCGCTGCAGCCGGCGGATCCGCTGTTTCATCTGCGCCTCTGTGTACATATGACGTCCCTCTTTATAGGGGAAGCAGCCGCCCAGGCCCAGAAAGCGGATACCATCGTGAACGTAAATCTTGCCGTCAATGTCGATGCATCCTTCCGGAGGGATCTTTTCATATTTATTGTCGTGATTACCGTGGACATACAGCAGCGGAACATTTGCGCATGTCACCAGAAAGGACAGATACCGGGGATCCAGGTCTCCGCAGGAGACGATCAGATCGGTATCGTCCAGCCGGTTTAAGTCGTAATGATCCCACAGGGCTTTTGATTCCATATCGGCAATGGCCATAATTTTCATTTAGATATCTTCCTCTCTGCGTATTCCTTCCTGCTTTACTACCGGCTGAGTTTCCTCGCGCAAATCGCTGACCGTCGGAATAAAACCTTCGATATTATCAGCCAGCCAGTCGATGGAGATAATCTCCTTTGTGGACATCCGATGATTTGGATCTGCCTGCACAATCCCTTCCTGAGAATGAAGAATGCCGTCGAAGGGATTGAATTCATACCGCGTGATGGAACGTTTCAGTGTCTCCAGAAGATTGCGGGTTTCAGAAGGTATCGCCGGCGACCACACCACGTCGATGACGCCGGAGGACATGCCCCAGAAATAATTTACGGCCTTTCCGGATTCGGATTTCCCCTCCGTATTCCAGGTGCCGTGCTGGATATTGCGGATAATCCGTTCATAAAACTTGCCCCAGTCCCACACGGGAAACGCCAGATTTACCGGAGTCTCTCCGTTGACCCGGTACAGACCGTAGCGTCTTGTGGCATGCTGCGGAACGATCATATCCTGATGGGAGATATAAGTAGCGCCCAGCTGATAGAGCTTTTCGGTCAGATCCACATTCTGATTATCCTTCAGGGTGGACCATTCAAGATAAATCTTTGCCCCGGGATTGACCATTTTTACACCGATGGCAAAAGCGTCAATGCTTGCAGCCATACCGATGATCGGATAGTCCGCGATGTAGCCGATTTTATTCGTATCCGTGAGGATTCCTGCCAGCACGCCGGTCAACAGCTTTGCTTCAAAGATCCGGGCATAGTAGGTACGGATATACTTGTGGGATGCGTTCAGAGAACAGTTTAATATCTTTACATCCCTGTGGTTGACCGCTGCCTTGATACTGGAAGAAAGAAAAACCGGTGTGGTGGTAAAAATGATCTGGTTTCCATCAGCAATCGCTTTTTCGATTGATGCGGACGCATCTTCCGGAGTCGCATTATTATCATAGACGGAGGTCTGAACCCGTCCGTGGAAGGCGTCTTTTAAATACATGCGTCCCAGTTCATGTGCATATGTCCAACTGGAAGTTTCGGCTGTTTTATTGTAAATGAAAGCAATCTTCAGATTGTCATCTGCTGTTCTGGAAGCCGCGGTCAGGATATGGGAGAGGATATTCTTCTTCTGGTCCGGTGTAGGATCCAGTTTCAGCGCAACTTTTTCATCTTCTTCCTCATCAGGCTGATTCAGTTCAATCTCTTCCCAGATTTTTTCCAGATTATCTTCAATCTGGGAGACTGTTTCTTCCTTCAGCTGGTCATAACTGAACAGTTCCAGATAGATCAGGAGCGCGTCGGCCGGCGTGGAAGAAAGCTTGTCGCCGCCCATTTTCTGATAGGCTTCGGAGAACTGAATATAGCAGGAGTTGAAGTCCATGCGGTCATCGGGACTCCAGCGTTCGTTTCTCTGGTGGCCGGTTCTCAGACACAGCTTCCGGTAGCCGCCTTCCTGGGAAAAGGAAAGATAATTGATATTGGTGGCATTGTAGAAATCCAGGAATTCATAATAAATCCTGATTTCCTTTGTATCCTTCCAGGCAGGAATAATCCGGGTCACATAACCGGGAATGCTGGCGGCGTCAAAAAATTTCAGGACGCTGACGCGTTTATTTCCTTCCAGCACGTAATATTTATTCATATATTCGTACGCAACGATAGGATCGCGGATTCCTTCTCTCAGATGGGCGTCGCAGAGACTTTTCCATTTGACGGCAAACTCTGAGAATTCATCCAGAATAGGCATAAAATTCGGCGCGAAGGAAGTAGTCCGCGCTTTGGTTTTCGTGCCGACAATCAGTTCGGTTGGAATGTCGATCAGTCCCAGGGGAACCTCTCCGCGGATCTCGACCTTTTCCAGAATGGAATCCAGGCAGGGAAGTTCCGTGGACTGTTCTGCAGCAGCTCTTGTCTGTATATCTTTTTTCCCGGATTTTAAAGCAGTGGAATACTGGGTTGGTGGCATAACGATTCTCCTTTCCCGACGCAGCAGAAGAAATAAAAGGGAAACTCCGTCGGTGAGTTCCCCTTTGAAAAGCCGTTATCTGTCTTTCTTCGCGATGACAGAAAAATGATAAATTGTTTTCGAATGAAAGGGTTCCTCCGGAGTCAGAATCACGGAAGGAAATTCCGGATGGCTGGTGGCGTTAGGGAAATGCTGTGTTTCCAGACATACACTTCCGTAGGCCGGATAACAGCGTCCGTTCTTGCCGTGTTCTGCCGGTGAAGACGCCGGCACATACAGCTGGATGCCCGGCTGATCTGTAAAGCAGGTCATGCGGATGCCGGATTCCTGAGAAGCCAGCACGGCAGCTTCTGTCAGACCCGTACCGCGAAGTACAAAGTTATGATCATAAGTTTTTGAATATTTAAACTGATAGTAATCAGAGTGGATATCCTGTCCGATGGTCTTGGGTTTTCGGAAGTCCATGGGTGTGCCTTCCACGTCCAGAATCTTACCTGTGGTCAGGTCGTTTTCATCGGTCTCGGTAAACTGATCCGCATTAATCATAAGCGTATGATTTAAAACCGTGTCGGCATCCTCTCCGTCCAGGTTGAAATACGCGTGGTTGGTTGTATTGAATACCGTGTCCTGATCGGTTGCGGCCTCGTAGGAGATTGTCAGTTCGTTATCTTCGCTCCAGCAGTAAGTTACGTTCATGGTGAGTCTGCCGGGGTAACCCTCCTCACCGTCGGGAGATACCCTGCTGAAACGGACGCTGTTTCCGATGATCTGAGCATTCCAGTTATAGTAGTGGAAACCACGCAAACCTCCGTGAAGATGATTCGGACCGTTGTTGACTGCCAGATGATATGTGACGCCGTTTAATGTGAACTCTCCCTTTTCAATCCGGTTGGCGTGACGTCCGACAACAGCGCCGAAGCTGGCAGTGTCATTTTCATACCCGGCGAGGGTGTCATAGCCGAGACAGATGTCCCGGAGCTGTCCGCTGCGGTCCGGTACGCAGATATTTACAATGCGGCAGCCATAGCTGGTCACTGTCACATAGGCGCCCTCTGAGTTCTTCAGGCAGAATAACCAGGCGTCCTGGCCATCCGAAGTCGTTCCAAAAGGTTGTTTTGTTATGGTCATATTTTCCTCCTTTATGGGGCGTTTTCCCCATCCAGGTACCCCTGCGGAAATTCGCTGCATTTTTCGCAGGCATATACGTATAATTTTTTTTCTAAGTATACTGCATCCGGCTTCCGCTGACAAGTAAAAAATATGTCTGTTCACCGTCAGGGAAGTATGATATAATACGAACACTTGACGAGCTGTTTATCAGCTTAATGAAAGCGGTACATTCCTGCTGTGATGAAGTGTCTGCGGATTCTGAGGGGAATATGCAGCAGGAGCGCTGAGAACTGGCGGAGAAGGGAATTATAGTATATGAAGGTTTTTAATAAAGTAATTTTTGCCGGGAAGCGGGCCACCTGCCGGGAGCCCATGGCCATGGCGCTGCTGAAAAATGAACCGTTGTGGCATCCGGTGGAAGTGCAGGCCAGGGGACTGGTGGTGCTTTTTCCGGAACCACTGAATCAGAAAGCGGAGGCGGTGATGATCAGCAGCGGCATCAGTCTTCCGGATTATATGTCTGCACAGCTGGAGCCTTCCGATTTTTCTGAGGACACTCTGGTGCTTACGTTTGATCATGAGATCAGAGAGAAGGTGCTGGAGATGGAGGGAGCGCAGAATGTTTATGTGCTCACGGATGTGACAGGGGACGAGCTGGAGATTATGGACCCTTACGGGGGAGATGTGATGAGCTATGGACTTTGTCTGGAAACGCTGGCAAATACGATCCGGAAGCTGGCCACCGTGCTGAATGAACGGAGTTTTTTTCCGGACGGGGAAACGAAAGAATGAGAGATGGGGAATCCTGCATGGCAGGATTCTTTTTCTTGAAATTTGGAGGAATCGGATATGGGAGCAATACAGACCTACGGAAATATTATAAAAAAATATGCGCCGGAGCATCCCGCGGCAGCCAGGCGCATGATACAGACGGGGCTTGTTCTGGAACGGTTCCGCTGCAGGCGCCTGGCGGACAGAAAGCTGCCGGAGGCTTACCGGTATCTGAATGCATATGCGGTTAACGAAGTTCTGCAGGCGCTCCGGCATCCGGAAACATCTGTCTGGGCAAATATTTTTGCGCCGGTTGAGATTCTGCAGTGTTTCGGGGTACATACGCTTTCAATCGAATGTCTGTCCTCCTTTTTATCGGGATTTACGATTGAAAATTATTTCCTGGATTATGCGGAGAACGAGGGGATGGCGCCTACGCTCTGCTCTTATCATAAGAATTTTATCGGGGCTGTTGACAGCGGTGTGATCCCGCCCGCAGCCTTTGCTGTGACGACTTCCACGATCTGTGACGGCAATATCAATACTTTCCGGCATCTGTCGGAAAAACACGGAATTCCGTCGTATCTGCTGGATATTCCCGAACAGTATTCTCCGGAGGCGGAAGCCTATGTGGCAGAACAGCTCCGGGAACTGATCGGCTGTCTGGAGGAGACTTTCGGCAGGAAACTGGATATGCAGGAGCTGTCCCGGACGCTGGAGCGGGAGAATGAATCCAAGGCCTGCTATGAGCGGACGCTGGAGCAGCTTGCCGTAAAGGCATATCCCAGTACGCTGACGCTGCAGGTATATATGCTTTTTGCCAACCATCTGAATATCGGAACGCCTGAGATTCTGCGGTTCTACCGGAAGATGGAAGCAGAGGTAAAGGCGGCGCCGGAGTTTGACGGCGTGAATATTTTCTGGGTGCATCTGCTTCCGTACTATCAGGAAACTCTGAAATCTTATTTTAACGGCAGTGACCGTTATCAGATTCAGGGGATCGAGATGAGCCTGGATTACCGGGAACCGCTGGATCCGGCTCACCCGCTGGAAGCTCTTGCCAGAAAGATGATCTGCAATGTTTATAACGGCCCCTATGAACGCAAGGCGGAACTGGTGAAGGAGATCGTGCAGAAGATTCATCCTGACGGGGTGATTCAGTTCTGTCACTGGGGCTGCAAGCAGTCCTCCGGCGGAGCCATGATTCTCAAAGAAAAGATGCAGGAGATCCATATGCCGTTCTTAATTCTGGACGGGGACAGCATAGACCGGAGAAACAGCCATGACGGTCAGATCAAAACGCGTTTTGAAGCGTTTCTTGAGGTGATCCGTCAGCAGAAATCCTGAAAGGGGAGATACGTTATGTTAGCTTATATGTGCAAATATGCGCCTGTTGAGATTATACAGGCTTTTGGCAGCACAGTGGTAATCATGGAGCCGCATGTGACGAATTTTACCCAGGCAGATACTCTGATGCACCCGAATATGTGCTCTTATGTGAAAGCGGTTCTGGAGGAGTTTGAAAACTGCAGTTATGAGGGAATGCTGTTCACGTCCTGCTGCGACAGCTCCCGCAGGCTGTATGATACGCTGTGCAGACGGTATCCGGAGAAGTTTTTCTTCTGCTTTGATCTGCCCCGGAAAATAAACGATTTTACGGTGTCTCTCTATGCGAAGCAAATCCGTCAGCTGATTGATGAATATGCAGCTTTTTCCGGCAAAACGTTTGATCCGGAAAAGCTTCAGGAGATGTGCGGCAGAGAGTTTGAGATGCAGCTTCGAAAGAAAGAATTGCTGGAACAGCGGAAGCTGCCGCAGAAGCAGACGGATCTGAATATCTGTCTGGCGGGAGCCAGACCGGGATCGGAGATTAAAAAGCTGATTGAGGATCTGGGAGCAAAGATTGCGCTGGATCTCACCTGCACCGGAATTACCCGGGAGTTTCGGATTGAGGGGGAAGATGTCATCGGGGAATATGCCAGAAGTCTGCTGTCCCAGATCCCCTGTATGCGTATGAGCAGGGTGCTGCCCCGGCGGGAAAAGCTGGCGGATATGGATCCCCGGCCGGATGGAATTATTTATCATACGGTAAAATTCTGTGATATCTATTCGTATGAATATGCGGCGTTTAAGGCAGAGGGAGAGCTTCCCATGGTTAAGATAGAGACGGACGCTACCAGCCAGGGCGGAGGGCAGATCCTGACCCGGGTGGAGGCATTTCTGGAGTCGCTGCGGGCGAGGAAACGCAGAGAAGCGGAACAGGATCCGGAGAATCAGGAGGAAACGTGCCGGGCCTGCTGCGTGCCGGGGACGGAGACAGAGCGGCTGACCAGGGAGGATATTGAAAAGGACCGGGCCGGGCGGATTACCGGCGGCAGGGAGGTACTGTCGAAGGACAGAGAAAGGAAGCTACCTATGTACGTCATGGGAATTGACAGCGGATCTACATCCACCAATGCTGTTATCATAAATCAGAAAAGTGAAATTGTTGCATCTGCGGTGATCCGGACGGGAGCCAAGAGCGGAGAGAGCGCGGACCGGATTCTGCAGGAGGTGCTGGAACAGGCGCATCTGAAGCGGGAAGATCTGAGGCTGATTGTTTCCACCGGATACGGACGGGTCAGCATTCCCTTTGCGGAAAAGAATGTGACGGAAATCAGCTGTCACGCAAAGGGAGCCCACTTTCTGAATCCTGCTGTCCGCACGATCCTGGATATCGGCGGACAGGACAGCAAAGCGATCCGTCTGGATGAAAAAGGGGATGTGGTGGATTTTGTCATGAATGACAAGTGCGCGGCGGGAACCGGGCGCTTTCTCGAAATGATGGCGCGGACGCTGGAGATCGGTATTGATGAGCTGGGCCCCGTTTCCCTGAAATCGAAAGAGGATGTGGAGATCAGCAGTATGTGTTCTGTTTTTGCGGAGTCTGAGGTGATCTCGCTGATCGCGCAGAATAAGGAGACTGCGGATATTGCCCACGGAATACATAAAGCCATTGCCGGGAAGGCAGTTTCTCTGATGAAGCGCGTGGCCATGGAACCGGAGTTTATGATGACCGGCGGCGTGGCCAAAAATCCGGGACTGGTGAAAGTGCTGGAGGAAATGCTGGGAGCGCCCCTCTATATTTATGATAATCCGGAGATTGTCGGGGCCCTCGGAGCCGCTCTGTTCGGTCTGGAGAGCTTTTAGTGCAATGTTTTATTTGCTTCCGGTATTATGACATATGATAAATGTTCTGCTGCTGTGAACGGAGTGAACAGCAGCAATTTTTATAAAATCTTAATTTTGGAGACGGAACAGATATGATATAATATGAGCACAGAACGAGGTGTTTTCGAGCTTGGTGCGGGTAATACCTGACCATTTGGAAATATAGAATCAGGAAGAGGGCAGCAGTGTGAATCCACAGGATAAAGTAGAAAGAGTTTTAAAAGAAATCCATGTCGCTTTTTCAAAGAGTCCGACCTACAACGGACAGCCGGATAAGATTATCATTGACCGAAAGCAGTTCCTTGGGCTGCTGGACCGGCTGAATAACGGCATTTATGATATGATGGAGCAGTATGAGCAGACCAGACAGAGCCGCCAGAACGCGGAGCGGGCGTTCCGCAGAAAAGGCGATGAGATTATTGAGCAGGCCAACTCCAGCGCCGATGATATTTATGCGGCGTCGGTGATTTATACAGCGGATGCCATCGGAAAGATCCGGGATCTGATGGATCAGACCAATGATTCCATGAATGATCTGTTCCGGCAGTTCCGGAAGGATCTGAGGGAGCAGAAGGATCTGCTGAAGTCTCATGAGTCGGAGCTGCAGGCGCAGCTGGCAGATCTGGCTGATACCAAGAAGTATCTGTCGATGATAGAAGAAATGAACCGGGAACGGGAGCGGAAGAACCGGGATCTGGAGGCGGAGAAGGAAGTCGGAAACCAGTATGCGCGGAGCATGTTTCATACTTCCATGCCTGCGGCGGATATAAAGGTCAATGAGGCATATTTTGAGAAGAGCGGAAAGACCGCGCCGGAAGAACGGATAATGGAAACGGCCGCGGCAGTCGAGAAGCCGGACATCCGGATCAACACGAATGCGGCGTACTTTAAATGGAAGGCGAAGCAGAATGCCCAGAGCGGAGAGGAACAGCCCCAGGATGAGCCGGATCTTTCCGTAAGCGCCGCTGAAACCGCCGGCAGCGGAGGACAGGCAGCAGAAGGCGAACCTGGGGGAAGTCATGAAGGCATGGCAGCCGGCGCAGAGCTGAACGGGCGGAGCCGGACGGAGACTTCTGCCCCTGTGGAAGACGCGGACCGGCCGGAGGATGACGGGACAGAGTATCCGAATCCGGATTTTCCGGATGAAGCTGCGATTCTCAGAGCTGTGCAGGAGGATGAACGGCGGGCTATGGAGGATGAACTGGATGAGGCTGCCCATCGGAGCAAAGCCGGCACAGGCAGAATATTAAAGAATATTTTTTTCGGTAAAGACTGACGGAAGGGAGGCAATATTACTATGCAGAAAATACTTGTTTGCGATGATGACCGGGATATTGTGGAGTCTCTGGAGATATATCTCCAGCAGGAAGGATATACCGTTTATAAGGCATATGACGGACTGCAGGCCCTGGATATTATGAAGAAAGAAGATATCCAGCTGCTGATTATTGATGTGATGATGCCGCGGCTGGACGGGATCCGGGCGATTCTGAAGATCCGGGAGACGAATAATCTGCCGATTATCGTATTGTCTGCGAAAACATCGGATACAGATAAGATTCTGGGACTGAATGTGGGTGCGGACGACTATGTGGCGAAGCCTTTTAATCCTCTGGAACTGGTAGCGAGAGTGAACTCCCAGATGCGCCGCTATACACGGTTTTCCGGCGCGGAAGAGACGGAGCATGTATATTCTACCGGAGGTCTCTTTATCAATGATGATTTAAAGGAAGTGACTGTGGATGGTCAGGTAGTGAAGATGACTCCTCTGGAGTATAATATCCTGCTGCTTCTGGTCAAGAACCAGGGGAAAGTATTTTCCATCAGTCAGATATATGAGAGTATCTGGAATGAAGACGCCATTGGCGCGGATAACACGGTGGCGGTTCATATCCGTCATATCAGAGAAAAGATTGAGATCAACCCCAAGGAACCCCGTTATCTGAAGGTAGTCTGGGGCGTGGGGTACAAAGTAGAGAAGCTGGGATAGAAGGGATGAGACGAACATGGAGGACAGCAGAAGAAGGTATTCTACATTTGCGAAATCTCTGATTTTCGGAACTCAGATGATTGTGTCTGTGCTTATGGCAGTCTGCGCCGTGATTCTTACGGAATATATCAATCAGAAGATATTTGACCGTCGCCATGGCTGGGCATTGTTCCCGTGGGCCAGACAAAGCTTCTGGATGCTGACGGTTTTCGGGATTATCTGGCTGTTCTGTCTGTGTTATATGACGGTGGCCGCAGGGAAACGGGCGGATGACCGTCTGATTCATCTGAATATGTTTGACCGTCTGCGGACAGAGCTGCAGTTTCTGCTTCTTGCCGGAGCCATGGGGCTTCTGCTTTTTCTTGCCATGCAGATCCACCGGCAGGACTATCAGATGATGGGTCGTATGATTATGGCGGGAACCTTTGCTCTTCTGGCACAGTTGTGCTTTATGGGGATATATCTGAGCCTGGTGAGAAAAATAAAGTCCGAAACCTTTGTATCGAACAGCTTTATCGGGATATTTCTATCCAATTTCAGACAGAATATCAGAAATCCTTATCTGCAGACCGGTTCGCTTCAGAAGAAAAAGCTTCTGGAAGGGCTGGAGCGGATTACGCAGGGAGAACTGGATTACAAGCTGGATCTGAGAGAGTTCCGCGGAATAGATATGCAGCTGGCGGAAGGAATCAATCACATTGTAGAGGGATTGAATATGGTGGTCAGTGAGCGGGTGCAGGATGAGCGGATGAAAGCGAACATGATTACCAATATTTCCCATGACCTGAAAACGCCGCTGACTTCCATCATTAACTACATTGGTCTGATCCGCCGGGAAGAGATCGGCAATGAGCGGGTCGAGAGCTATGTGGATGTGCTGGAGCAGAAAGCGCTGCGCTTAAAGCAGCTGATGGAGGATCTGACAGAGGTATCGCGGATATCCTCGGGGAATGTCTCCCTGCAGATGGCTAACATTGATCTGGTGGAGCTGGTGCGTCAGACCGGCGGTGAGTTCAACGAGAAGCTGGAAGAAAAAGAACTGAATGTGATTACGAAGTTTCCGCGGGAAGCTGTGGTAATTTTTGCCGATGGAAGACAGCTCTGGCGGGTAATCGGAAATCTCTACAGCAACGCGGCGAAGTATGCCATGCCCAAATCCAGGATTTATGTGGAAGTAGAGAAGCAGGACGGGAAGGCATCTTTTTCTATGAAAAATATTACAGACGCGCCGCTTACCGTGGAGGCGGATGAGCTGACAGAACGTTTCGTCAGGGGAGATGAATCCCGCAGCACAGAGGGCAGCGGTCTGGGGCTGTCAATTTCGAAAATGCTGACAGAACTGATGGGCGGGGAATTTTCCATCAGTACGGAGGATGATCTGTTCCGGGTGAAGGTTACCTTCCGATGCGAAATGTCTTGATTTTTGCACTTTAGCTTATTATAATGAAAGAAGCGAAAACCGATGGGGATGGAAGTGTCCATCGGTTCTTCTTTGTTGCGTGGGAAAGTTCGTTTGATTCCGCAGGATTTTTTCCCGTTTACAGAAAATAAAATAAATTCAGGAGGACAGGATTCATGAAATTGCATGAGAATGGCGTGTACCTGTTAAATGGTACGGAGATTGTCGAAGATAATCAGGAAGCCGCAGCATGTCTTGCTTCCAAGGGAGTGACCGCAGACCGGGCGGCTGCTGCAAAAGGAACCATGGCATATCATATTCTGGAAGAGCACAATACTTCCGGAAATATGGAGCAGCTTCAGATTAAGTTTGATAAGCTGACATCCCATGATATTACATTTGTGGGTATTATTCAGACAGCGAGAGCATCAGGACTGGAGAGATTCCCGGTTCCCTATGTGCTGACCAACTGTCATAACAGTCTCTGCGCAGTAGGCGGAACCATCAATGAGGATGATCATATGTTTGGTTTAAGCTGCGCCAAGAGATACGGCGGTATTTATGTTCCGCCTCATCAGGCTGTAATCCATCAGTTTGCCCGTGAAATGCTGGCAGGCGGCGGAAAGATAATCCTGGGTTCTGATTCACATACCCGTTACGGCGCTCTGGGAACCATGGCTATGGGCGAGGGCGGCCCGGAGCTGGTAAAACAGCTTCTTTGCCAGACGTATGATATTAATATGCCGGGCGTAGTCGCGGTTTATATGACCGGAGAACCCGCAAAGGGCGTTGGCCCTCAGGACGTGGCGCTGGCGATTATCGGCGCTGTGTTCAAGAATGGTTATGTAAATAATAAGGTTATGGAGTTTGTAGGACCGGGCGTTGCTTCTCTGAGCGCTGATTTCCGTATCGGCGTGGATGTTATGACAACAGAGACGACCTGTCTGTCCTCCATCTGGGTAACCGATGAGAAGATTAAAGAGTTTTATGAGATTCACGGCAGAGCGGGCGATTATAAAGAGCTTAATCCGGATCCGGTAGCATACTATGACGGCTGCATCGAGGTGAACTTAAGCGAGATCAAACCCATGATCGCGATGCCGTTCCATCCCAGCAATACCTATACGATTGAGGAGCTGAAAGCAAATCTGATGGATATTCTGGATGATGTGGAGAAGAAGGCTCTGGTAAGTCTGGACGGCGCTGTGGAGTATACCTTAAAGGACAAAGTTCATAATGGCAGATTATACGTGGATCAGGGTATTATTGCCGGCTGTGCCGGCGGTGGATTTGAAAACATCTGCGCGGCCGCTGATATTCTGGCAGGAAAGAGCATCGGAGCAGATGAGTTTACCTTAAGCGTATATCCGGCTTCCATGCCGATCTGGATGGAACTGGTGAGAAACGGAGCTGCCGCGAAGCTGATGGAGACCGGCGCAATTATGAAGACTGCCTTCTGCGGTCCCTGCTTCGGCGCAGGAGATACGCCCAGCAATAATGGTTTCTCGATCCGTCACTCTACAAGAAACTTCCCGAACCGGGAGGGTTCCAAACTCCAGAGCGGACAGATCGCTTCCGTGGCTCTTATGGATGCGCGTTCCATCGCGGCAACAGCGGCAAATAAGGGATATCTGACCGCTGCTGATGAGATGGATGTGGAATACACAGGACCGAAGTATTTCTTCGATAAGACTATTTATGAGAACCGCGTCTTTGACAGCAAGGGTGTGGCAGATCCCGACGTGGAGATCAAGCTCGGACCCAACATCAAGGACTGGCCGGCTATGAGCGCTCTTCCGGAGAACCTGATTCTGAAGGTGGTTTCCGAGATCCATGATCCGGTAACAACCACAGATGAACTGATTCCTTCCGGTGAGACATCTTCTTATCGTTCCAACCCGCTGGGGCTGGCAGAGTTTACGCTTTCCAGAAAAGATCCGGCTTACGTGGGACGGGCAAAAGAAGTACAGAAGGCGCAGAAAGCTATTGAGGCAGGCGAGTGCCCGGTTGAGGCGCTTCCGGAGCTGAAGGCTGTACTGGATGCGGTTCATGTACAGTTTGCGGATGTGAAGAGTGAGAACATGGGCGTCGGCAGCACGATTTTTGCTGTGAAGCCCGGTGATGGTTCTGCCCGTGAGCAGGCAGCTTCCTGTCAGAAGGTACTGGGAGGCTGGGCGAACATTGCCAACGAGTATGCCACCAAGCGTTACCGCTCTAATCTGATCAACTGGGGTATGCTTCCCTTCCTGATTCCGGAAGGAGATCTGCCGTTCTCCAACGGAGACTATCTGTTCATTCCGGATGTGAAAAAGGCAGTAGAGGATAAGCTGACAGAGATCCAGGCTTATGTTGTAAAAGATGGAGAGCTGAAGTCCTTTACACTCCAGATGGGCGGTCTGACAGATGATGAGAGAGAAATCATTCTGAAAGGTTGTCTGATTAATTATAACCGGAGATAAGAGATGCTGCCTGAACAGGGCAGAAAATAGAATACGATTATCTGAAAGCAGCCGTCACTATTTGCGCAGTGGCGGCTGTTTTCTATATATTTGGTGCGCCCAGCTAAGGGCTTGAAATTCGGTGGGTGAAAGTCCCGCTGTGTAAGG
>CAMLYL010000025.1 GCA_946491665.1 uncultured Lachnospiraceae bacterium
TGCAGAATAATAATCTGGAGATTCAGCCCGCCGAGTTTGTCTGCATTGTCGGAGCTTCGGGCTGCGGAAAAACAACGCTTCTGAACCTGATTGCCGGTCTTGAAACACCGACTTCCGGCGAAGTAACAATCGACGGAAAAAAAATTACCAAACCCGGAGCGGACCGTACTGTTATGTTTCAGGAACACGGTCTTTACCCCTGGCTGAATGTGGAGGAAAACGTAAAATTTCCTCTGAAGCTGGCAGGCGTATCTCCGGAAGAACAGGAAAAAAGAGCCGGTTATTATCTGGAAATGGTCGGTCTTTCTGATTTTAAAAAATACCCCATTCATGAGATCTCAGGCGGTATGAAACAGCGTACCGCCCTCGCAAGAGCTCTGACCATGGATTCCAAGATACTTTTGATGGATGAGCCATTTTCTGCCCTGGATAAGCAGACGGCAAACCAGCTTCGTGAGGAGCTGGAAAAAATCTGGCTGGAAACCCATAAGACAGTCTTTTTTATCACGCACAGTGTGGAAGAAGCTGTTTATCTGGGAGACCGGGTTGTCGTACTCTCTCCCAAAACCTGTTCCATCCGGCAGATCTTTGATGTTCCGCTGGAACGTCCGCGGCACATTTACGCGCCGGAATTTGTGGAACTGCGGCATCAGATACTGGATATCATCAAAGGAGAAAACACTTTATGAGCATATTAATTTTCCTCATTATTATCATCCTCGCATGGCAGGGGTTTTATTTCATTGGCGTCGATGTGCTGGAACTGGTAAAACCTTATGCCGTTCCTTCTCCCCTCGGCGTGGGACAGCGCCTGATAGAACTGTGCAGCGACGGTTCTCTGTTTCAGGCAATCGGCAATTCTCTTCTCAGAGGTGTAGCCGGTTTTGCGATTGCCGTACTTATTGGTCTGGTTCTCGGACTGCTGATGAATCATTTTAAGTTCCTGGGAAAGAATCTGAAACCGATTATCCTGGGAATTCAGACGCTTCCCAGTGTCTGCTGGGTGCCCTTTTCTATCCTGTGGTTCGGCCTCTCCACCCAGGCAATTCTGTTTGTTGTTGTAATGGGATCCGCTTTCAGCATTGCGATCTCTGTTACGAATGCAATACAGAACATTCAGCCCATTTATAAAAAGGCTGCACTGACAATGGGCGCCACAAACCGGCAGATGTATCTGCATGTAGTTCTTCCGGCCGCTCTTCCGGAACTGATTACCGGATTGAAACAGGGATGGTCTTTTGCCTGGAGAGCCCTGATGTCCGGCGAAGTTATGACGACTTCCATCGGACTTGGCCAGACACTGATTATGGGCCGCGACCTGGCCGATATCGACCAGGTAATGCTGGTTATGATTGTGATCGTAGTAATTGGAATTGTAATTGACAAATTTATCTTCAGCTCTATTGAGAAGAAGGTATTAAAGAAACGCGGTCTTACCGTATCATAAGTTTTTTCATAAAACGGACAGAATACTCTGCCGCTTTCCAGCGGTCATCTCCCTCAAATCCATGACCGCCTCCTCGAATTACTTTCAGTTCGGCAGATTCGTAGATCTGTACTGCTTTCTCAGAGACAGAACGCGGTACCAGATCATCTCTGTCGCCGTGAATGATCAGCACATTCTTTTTATAATCCGCTATTTTACAGTAAACAGGAATTCTCAGGGCGTCTCTGATATACTGCTCCCCCATCCGCAGTCCGAAAAAATCATATCGTTCCGGCGCCGGAAGACCGGCGCGTTTTTCTGCGTCTTCCCGGATGTTGAAAGCCGGATACCAGAGGATCAGGCCGGATACTGACTCCGGCTGTTCTGCGGCAGCAACAGCCGAGACATATCCTCCCTGACTCTCTCCCATGAGAAAAATATTGCGGGAATCAATATCATTTCGTTTCTTTATTTCTGTCAGAACCGTATGCAGGTCATCGATTTCCGTCTGAACGGACATTTTTTCAAAATCACCGTCGCTGAGGCTTTCAGGTCCTCCCCCGCAGAAATCAAACAGAAAGCAGCTGATTCCCTCCCCGGCCAGAACCGGTCCGTAATGTTCCAGTTCCCGGTAATTGCTTCCCAGACCGTGAGAAAAAACAGCAAGGGGATATTTTGCGCATCTGCCGCCGTGCCCTTCCGGCAGATACAGGCGGCCGTGTATTTTCATACCTTCTCTGCTGAAAACGATATCTTCTGAGCGGGTAAAATCTGCCATCAGCGTCTCCTCCCTCTTCCATTCCTTCTGTTCAGCGCAAAGCCGACAACAGCTCCGATTACGCCGCCGATAATATGTCCCAGATTGGAGACATTATCGTGAGCCGTGATTCCCTCATAAATCTGCTGTCCCAGATAGATAGCTGCCACCAGGAGGAAGGTAAGAGGAATCTCACGCTCATTCAAGCTGGTAAAGGAGGACAGCAGAATAAATGCAAAACAGATCCCGCTGGCTCCGCACAGCGCCACATTCCAGAAGAAAATATAGTTTATCAGGCTGGTTACGACTGCCGTAATTGCAATAATCTGCAGAATCCTTACAAAACCGTACTTTTCTTCCAGAAGAGGTCCCAAAAGCAGAATATAGCCCATATTTCCGATGAAATGAGTCCATCCGTCATGGCCGAATATGTAAGTAAAAAATCTGACATAAGTCAGAGGATCTCTGAGCGAAGAATGATAGGTTACAAACAGCAGGTCATTGCTTCTGCCATCGGTGGCCATATTGATCAGCATCACGATAAAACAAATTCCCACAAATCCGAGGATCACCGGTGAATTAAAGGAAATTTTCCAACGTTTATTCATTATTATATCTCCAAATTCTTATTTCGAAAAAAGCTCTTCTGAATCAAGCACTATGGTAAAAGGACCGTCATTTAACAGCTCCACTTTCATATCGGCGCCAAAACTTCCCTGTTCTACCACCGGCACCTGTTCCCGGCACTTTTCTATGATATAATCATACATTTCGCATGCCATCTCCGGAGCGCCTGCATGTATGAAAGAGGGGCGGTTACCCTTTCTGCAGTCTGCGTAAAGGGTAAACTGTGAAACCAGCAGAAGCTCTCCATCCACATCCTTCAGCGCCAGATTTGTCTTTCCGTTTTCATCCTCAAAAATCCGCAGTCCGATCATTTTCCGGATCATTTTATCTGCAATTTCTCTGGTATCTTCACTGCACACTCCGATCAGCACAAGAAAACCTCTGCGGATCTGACCGATCACTTCCTGTTCTGCTGTTACCGAAGCGTGGCTTACTCTCTGTATTACAAACCTCATATTTTCAAAATCCTTTCTAAAATAATTCTGTCTCAAGGGCTTTTCTATTTTAACCCAGATAAACCGGAAAAGCAATGGCTGAAAGCCGTTGCCGACTTCCTTTTCATCGTGTATAATATCTATGGTTCAGACAGGTGTCTGCAGCCTGATCTGTCCATAAATATTTTACAGAAGACTGAGGCCTTTACAATATGACATTACGAAGACTTATGAGCCTTGTAAGAAAGGCGATAGACGATTACAATCTGATCGAAGAAAACGATAAAATTGCCGTGGGTATTTCCGGCGGAAAAGATTCCCTGACGCTGCTGTATGCCTTGGCGGGAATCCGCCGCTTTTATCCCAGACATTTTGAACTGACTGCTGTCTGCGTGGATCTGGGGTTTGAGGGATTTGATCTGTCCCCTGTAGAGCAGCTTTGCCGGGAACTGGATGTCCCCTTTCATGTAGTGCATTCTGATATCGGCAGAATTATTTTTGAAGACCGGAAGGAAAAAAATCCCTGCTCGCTGTGTGCAAAGATGCGGAAAGGAGCCCTGAACACTGCCATGAAGGAGCTGGGCTGCAATAAAGTCGCCTATGCCCATCACAGAGATGATGTGGTGGAAACGATGATGCTGTCTCTGATTTATGAGGGACATTTTTACTGTTTCGCGCCGAAAACATATCTGGACAGAATGGATCTGACGGTGATCCGGCCCATGATTTATGTACAGGAGGCGGATGTAATCGGTTTTAAAAACAAATACAATCTTCCAATCGTAAAGAATCCCTGCCCCGCTGACGGCTATACAAAACGGGAGTACGCCAAAGATCTGGTAAATCAGATCAACCGGGAGAATCCCGGGGCAAAGGACCGCTTTTTTACTGCTGTTGTGAACAGCAAAATAAAGGGATGGGACAAAAGCGCTCTGAACCCGGATGCAGAACATACCGGAGAATAAAAGCTTTCAAAGTCAGAAGGATATGGTGAAACCAGAATGAAAGAACGTGCTTATCATGAAAAGGTAAATATTGAGAATGAGAAAAAACTCCGGGAGCTGACGGCGGAGCTCCCCCGGTTCTGCCGGGAATTTTTTATCGGAATCGAGCCCACCACTTCTTCCCGGACACGGATTGCCTATGCCTATGATCTGGGGGTTTTTTTTAATTACCTTCATGAGAACAATCCTGCTTTGTCGAAAACGGAAATTACAGATTTTCCCATTTCCATCCTGGAGCAGATCACAGCGCTGGATATTGAGGAATATATGATGTATCTGAAGTATTATACACACAACGGGGTGGAACACACCAACGATGAACGGGGACTGATGCGCAAGCTGGCGACTCTGCGCAGCTTTTATAATTATTTCTTCCGCAAAGAAATAATCGAAAAAAATCCCGCGGCTCTGGTGCAGATGCCCAAACGCCATGAGAAAAATATTGTCCGGCTGGACATTGACGAAATTGCAATTCTTCTGGATGAGGCTGAATCCGGGGAGAAACTGACCGACCGCCAGAAAATCTACCATGAAAAAACAAAAACACGGGATCTGGCCATTTTAACGCTTCTGCTGGGAACCGGTATCCGGGTATCCGAATGTGTGGGGCTGGATATCAATGATATTGATGCGAAAAATAATGGCATCAAAATTCATCGGAAAGGCGGAAAGGAAATGATGGTTTATTTCGGTGATGAAGTGGCCGAAGCCCTGGATCATTATCTGGATGAACGATTGGCAATGACTCCTCAGGAAGGAAGCTCCGAGGCGCTGTTCCTCTCACTTCAGAACCGCAGAATCAGTGTACGTTCTGTAGAAAATCTGGTGAAAAAATATTCGAGACTGGTAACAACTGTGAAAAACATTACGCCCCATAAGCTCCGCAGTACTTACGGAACGAATCTTTACCGGGAAACCGGCGATATTTATCTGGTGGCTGATGTGCTGGGGCATTCCGATGTAAATACCACCCGGCGGCATTACGCGGCTCAGGCTGACGAACGGCGCCGGATGGCGGCAAAAGCTGTCAGACTGCGCGAAAAACACGATAACGATACGGAATAAATAAAAGAAAACTTTCTGTCTGCCGGGCTTTTCTGATCTTACATCACGAAGCCCGGCAGAATCTGACTACATCATAAAGCGAAACACTCCGATTACCTTTCCCATAACAGAAACCTCAGGAACAATAATGGGATCCATAGTGTCATTCTCCGGCTGAAGCCTGAAATGACCGTCCTCCTTATAGAAAGTCTTCACTGTGGCAGAATCATCCACCAGGGCTACTACCATCTCTCCATTACGGGCAACCTCCTGCTGTTTTACCAGCACATAATCTCCATCCAGAATACCGGCGTTGATCATGCTCTCCCCCTTCACCTTCAGCATATAAGTGGGGGCGTTGGGCATTACCTCTGCCGGAATCGGGAAATAACTTTCTATATTCTGCTCGGCAAAAATCGGCTCGCCGGCCGCCACCTGTCCGACAATGGGAACATTCACCATCTCTCTCCTGGTAAGATTAAAAGAATCATCACAGATCTCAATCGTCCGGGGCTTCGTAGGATCGCGGTGTATATATCCGTTCTTCTCCAGAGTCTCAAGGTGCGCATGTACAGAAGATGTGGACTTCAGATGAACCGCTTCGCAGATTTCACGCACTGAAGGCGGATATCCCTTCTGAAGAATCTGTGACTTGATATATTCCAGAATCTCCTGCTGTTTATCGCTGATCTTTCCCTTTGCCATGATATAATTCTCCTGTTCGTAATAATAATTTAAAAATATCATACCATAAATCACTCCAAAAAGCAAACATATATTCCGAACAAATTTTCGAAAATCTCATTGACATACGAACAAATGTTTTGTATAATTCATTTAAGCCAAACAAACGTTCCGCGAACATGTGTTTTTTACTAGGAGAGATTGGAATGAGTACATATCTGAAGAAAAATGAAAGACGGGCAAGAGCCAGAAGACAGTTCCTGATTATAACCGCAGCGTTTTTTGCGGCAGTATGCCTTTTCCTGCTGGGAGGCAGCCGTATGCGCTCTGCGCAGGTACAGGCATCCTCCAATCAGAATATTTACTATAAGTCGATCCGCATAAATGCCGGGGACACCCTGTGGGATCTTGCGGATGACTATATGGGATCCGCCTATGAGGATAAGAATGCTTATATAAATGAAGTAAAAGAGATCAATCATATAACCGAAGCTGATCTGCAGGCGGGATCTTACATTATTGTTCCCTGTTCTGTTATTGCGGAATAAATGCGCTGCATCGTATACAGGCACGAAAGGTGATTAACCGCGCTGTTTTGTCCGGCAGTTCATATTTTTTATATAAAAAATATGCAGAGACGGTATATTTTCTGTCTCTGCAGATTTTGTTTTTATCCTATAGCAAACGCTCCGCGGCAACCGCAGCGCCATATTGCTCACCGTACATTACAGCTCTTCCGGAGAGATAAATTTGCCATCCTGCCAGATTCTTTCCAGATCATAAAAGAGACGATCCTCTTTGGAGAAGAGGTGTACAATAATATCCTTATAATCCATTAACACCCAGCTGGATCTCTGATTGCCCTCTGTCTGGGCACATTTATATCCCTCTTTATAAAGTTCCTCTTCCACTGCGTCCATCATAGCCTGCAGCTGATTCGCATTTGCCGCGCTGGCAATCACAAAATAATCTGCTATAACAGAGATGCCGCTGATATCAATGATCTGAATATCTTCCGCCTTTTTTTCGGATAACGCATGGCAGGCAAGCTTCGCCATCTCTTTTGAAACATTTTCACTCATAACCCTTTCCTTTCCTCCTTATAAAACAGATATGCCTGGTAAGTTGTAGGATCGATCGTCTGATCCGGATTGCTCTGCAGATAAGAGACAGTATCCTCTAAAATTCTGTATGTGGCTTCATCCAGATCCTCCTGCGCAAGATTACGCAGCTCTTTCAGATGGGGCGCCTTATCCCGTCCCGGTTCAATATAATCTGATACAAATATGATTTTGTCCAGAAGATTCATTCGAATACAGCCGGTTGTGTGTACACGGATCGCATGAAGAATTTCCTCATCCTCCACGCCATACCTGTATTCCGCTGCGAGAGCGCCGCATTTTGCATGAAGCAGAGCCGGGGCTCCCCGTTCCGCGTCAGTGATGCTCACGCCATATTCGCGGCACATGGCTACTTTCTGATCGTCTGGAATTCCTTTGGCACAGTCATGAAGAAGTGCGGCAAGCTTCGCTTTTTTTACATCATATCCGTAAATTTCCGCAAGTTTTCCGGCCGTCTCTACAACTCCCATCGTATGTTTATAACGGGATGGCTTCATATCCTTCTTCAATGCCTTGTAAATCTCATCATATTTCATATTCATCATCCCCACCCTCTGACAAAACAGAATATAATCCATTTGATCTGATGTAATCAGATACCGTATCCGGAACCAGATAACGAATGGTCTGCCCCTTTCCGATCCGCTCCCGGATGCTCTTACTGGAAACATTAAAATTCGGTGTATTCAATCGGTAAATCTGTCCCTGCAGCTTTCGGCACAGGTAAGAAATCTGTTCATCCACCTTCTTTTCGTCCAAAGTATCTCTCACGGCAGCCAGGATAACAGCCTCTCTGCATATCATCTCCGGATGGCGCCAGAAAAGAAAATCAAACAGAGAATCCGCTCCCAGTATGAAATGGAACTGCGTATCCGGCTGTTCTTCATTCAGCTGGCGCAGGGTTTCATACGTATAGTTAACCCCCGGATTCTCGATCTCACGATATGAAATCCCGAACAGGGGATTATCTGCTATCGCCAGCTCTACCATCCGGCAGCGATGCCGGTTCATATCCTCTCCCATAAACGGCTTGTGAGGCGAATGACCGGTTGGCATGAAAATCACTTTTTCCAGTCCGAACTGTTCACAGGCATTTTCAGCAATCATCAGATGACCGTAATGAACCGGATTAAAGGTGCCTCCGAAAATGCCGATTTTTCTTTGCGCGTCCGCTCTTTCGTTCACCATAAGGTATCACACTTTCGGTAAAATAATTTTCGGTTTATCCTTATCCGGCCGGTATAATACAATTTTTTTCCCAATAACCTGAACGACCTGGGAATGTGTTCTTTCCGCTATGACACGGGCAATCTCTCCCGGATCATCCAGGCAGTTTTTTAAAACCGCAATCTTAATTAATTCCCGTCGGTTGAACGCTTCCTCGATTGCGGCAACATTTTCCGGCGTAACACTGTTCTTTCCCACCTGAAAAATGGGATCCAGTTCCATTGCCAGTCCTTTCAAATATGCTCTCTGCTTGCTTGTCATTTCTTCCTCCCTGTATTCTGTCGGGTTCCTATTTATAATAATCAAAAGATAAGCCGTACATGCGCACGGTATCGCCTTCCTGAATTCCAAGCTTTTCCAGTTCCTCCAGGATTCCCTGGTCGCGCAGAAAACGCTGGAAGAAAAGGAATCCCTTTTCCGAATCAATATTTGTATATCCCAGCATTTTCTCAATACGGGGACCTTCCACCACATATTCATCGGCTTTGGAATCATACTCTACCGTATACGGTTCTTCGGAATACACAGTCGTCTCCGGGAAAAATTCCTGCTCGAAAACAATCGGTGTATCATCTGCCTCCTGCAGCAGATTCCAGACCCCGTACAGCAGTTCCTTCAGCCCCTGGCCGCTGACTGCGGAAATCGGAAATACCTGTATTCCCTGAGGCTCAAACTCCTTACGGATCCTTTCCACCGGATCCTCATCTCCCGGGTACACTGCGTCGATCTTGTTGGCTGCGATTACCTGGGGCTTTTTGCAGAGCTCCGGATTATAGGCCTCCAGTTCCTTGTTGATCGCGTAAATATCGGCAATAGGATCACGGCCTTCTGTGGAAGCCGCATCTACCATATGAATCATCACTCTGGTACGTTCAATATGGCGCAGGAATTCATGACCCAGACCAATGCCCTCGGAAGCTCCTTCAATCAGTCCCGGAATATCAGCAATGACGAAACCGTTGGAACCGTCCAGATCCACCACACCCAGATTGGGGTTCAATGTAGTGAAATGATAATTGGCTATCTTGGGCTGGGCATTTGTCACCCTGGAAAGCAGAGTGGATTTCCCGACATTGGGGAAGCCTACCAGGCCCACATCCGCAATCACTTTCAGCTCCAGCAGAACCTCCAGTTCTATGGCCGGCTGTCCGGGCTGGGCGTATTTGGGAGCCTGCATCGTAGAGGTGGCGTAATGCTGATTGCCGTTTCCGCCCCGGCCGCCTTTTAAGATAATCTGGCGATGATTGCCGCCGGACATATCCGCGATTACTTTATTGGAAGCCGCATCTCTGATGATCGTTCCGGCAGGAACCTTTACTACAATATCAGCGCCGTTTTTGCCGTGACAGTTTCGCTTTTTGCCTTCCTCTCCGTTTTCTGCTGCATACTTTCTTTTATGACGGAAATCAGTCAGAGTATTCAGTCCTTCATCAACTTCAAAGATCACATCTCCGCCTTTTCCGCCGTCTCCGCCGTCGGGACCGCCATTGGGAACATATTTTTCCCTCCGGAAGCTGACATGACCGTCTCCGCCTTTTCCTGATTTAATAATAATTTTTGCACGATCTGCAAACATAACATTCCCTTTCTATGGAAAAAATAGACCCGGCTTGAAAAGTCGAGTCTATCATGTGCTGCTTATTCATTGCTTGCAACTGGATATACGGAAGCCTGTTTTTTATCTCTTCCTTTTCTTTCGAATCTTAATACACCGTCCACCTTAGCGTAAAGTGTATCATCTCCGCCGATACCGACATTCACACCGGGGTGAATCTTTGTACCGCGCTGTCTGTAAAGAATATTACCAGCTTTTACAAACTGTCCGTCTGCTCTTTTTGCGCCTAATCTCTTAGACTCGGAATCACGTCCGTTCTTTGTAGAACCAACACCCTTCTTATGAGCAAAGAACTGAAGATTCATGTTCATCATGTTTCTTACACCTCCTCGAAGATCACATCAATATATGCTTCGTAGTTACTTTCCATTTCTTCCAGACCAAGCGACAGTGACCGCAGCAGAAGCTGCGCATCCTCGCCGGACTCTTCTCCCAGACGGAAAGAAATCATTCCATCCTCCTGGCGGCTGTCACAGGTAAACTGTGCATCCGTAAAAGTCTCAATCGAGTTGATGCAATTAATGATCAGCGCAGACGCAGCCGCACAGACAATATCATTGTCTTCGGCGTACTCTGCATGTCCCAAACAGTCAAAACCTATTAATTGCTGCTGTCTGTTCTGGAAAATCGTAATCCTTACCATAGCCGGTCAACCCGTGATTAAGCGTTGATTTTTTCAATCTTAACCTTGGTAAAGCACTGTCTGTGACCGTTTTTCTTATGGTAACCGGTTTTTCTCTTGTACTTGTAAACGATCACTTTTTTAGCGCGTCCGTTTTCTACAACGGATGCTTCAACAG
The DNA here is from genome assembly GCA_946491665.1 of uncultured Lachnospiraceae bacterium. GTDB lineage: Bacteria > Bacillota > Clostridia > Lachnospirales > Lachnospiraceae > Eubacterium_I. The sequence goes on from CAMLYL010000025.1 coordinate 10,740, forward strand.
TAGCGTTCTCAACAGTGGGATTACCGATCTTCAGTCCCTCGTTGCTGACAGCTAAAACCTGATCAAAAGTAACTGTTTCACCAGCTTCCACACCAAGCTTTTCAATGGTAATGATATCGCCTTCGGATACTTTGTACTGTTTACCACCTGTTGCTATAATTGCGTACATATGGCACCTCCTATTATCATTACTCGCCAGTTCCGGTGCTGCAAAACGCAGTCTTTTACCTCACTGTGCGGCATCTTGAGTATAATAACACAGTCATTTCCTCAAGTCAACTGTTCCAGACAAAAAAATTCATATTTCTGTAACAGTTCAGCCATGAAAGTAAATCCGGAAGAAAAGGACTGCTGGCAGATTCGTTCTTCCGGATTTACTTTCATGAGCGGAGCGCCCGGGAAATAAGCAAAACGAAAAGCTGCGAAGCAGCGAATTCTGCACAGCAGAATGTTTTGCGCATGTACCGGGCTGAACTGTTACATATTTCTGTATGGCTGGAACAGTAATTATCTTTCCGGATCGTCCCGGTTCAGAAAATCTTCCAGTTCCCGCATTCCCTCTCCGGTCACCGCGCTGATGCAGAAAACAGGATCCGCTCCTGCAAGTTCCAGAAGTTCCTTCGCCTGGGAAACCTGTTCCGGGGAGGCAATATCCGTTTTGGTGACGATCCCGGCCACCTGCATGGGAAAAGCCGAAGACTGCCCCGGTGAAAAGCAGTAAATTTCCCGGCTTGCATCCTGCACAAAAAATACCAGCTCCGCTTCAAGAGCCGTCACCAGCAGAGATTTTAATAGTCCCCGATTTTCCAGATATTCTCCCGGTGTGTCGATGGTCTCATTATACACTTCGATGGATTGTGTCTTTTTATATTTCTGTTCCAGCCCGTTGATTCTCTGAAGAATCGTCGTTTTTCCGCAGGCTGTGCTTCCAATTAAAATAATTTTTTTCATGTCTTTGTAACTATTGTGGGAGTAAACTGAAGCTTATTGGAAAGTACGTCAAGTACATCCCGGATCGCCGCTTCCACATCTGCCACATCTCCGTTGATAATCAGGGATCCGTTAAAACGATCCACAAATACCACATCCACATTTGCGGCCTTGGAAGCCACATCGGCCCCGATAATCGCGCCCTCGCTGGGCGTAATTGTCATAATTCCCAGTGCGCCGTGACGCTCTCCTACCACTCCCAGTTTTTTATATAAATCTGCTTCGGGATTTGCAATTACATGCGCCAGTGTTACCTGTTTGCCCGGCACAAATTCCTGTATGATTCTCTGTTTTTCCTGCGGCATGACGCACCTCCGTTTCAAATTCACTTCTGATTCTACAGAAGCGCTTCAAATATCTCTTTGCGGGGATTCGGAATTACCACGCTGGATACCAGCATTCCTTTTGCATTTTCCGTTTCAACGCCGCAGGAAACTGCCTCCCGCACAGCCGCCACTTCCCCGGTCAGAACTACAAAGGATTTTCCTCCGATCCCGGTTCCCAGACGTACATCGATCAGATCTACTTCGGCAGCCTTGACCGCCGCGTCCGCAGCATATACAGAAGCGGTCACACTGAAAAATTCCATAATTCCCACTGCATTCTGCGTGTCCGGCACATTGGCGAGATTGATCGCCCGGATCACCTGTGGATGGACCCGGGGAATGACACAGTGATCTACCGTATATTCTCCGCCTGCCGCTGCTCCCGCCTCTATGGAAGCATTCACGGCGGCTACTTCCCCGGTAAACAGAATATAATATTTCCCCGGACAGCCGGCCTTAGCAAAGATCAGGTTCACCTCGGCGGTTTTCAGTATGATATCCGCCGTCTCAATTCCTTTGGCAATGCTGTTCAGTTCCAGAAAACCGATTGTCTCAAACATAACTACCTCCCGCCTGCTGCTCTGATTCTGACGGAATGTTCCGTCAAAGCGACTGTTCCTCCGATACTTGCATGTATATCAGCGCCCGTTTTTCCTTCCGGACAGACGGCGATCCGCTGATCTTTCTGAACACAGGCTCCGTTTTCTACTATGGGAACCGATGCCGTTCCAATATGCATTTTCAGAGGAATTTCCACTGTATCCGGTACAAATTCCTTCCATGCAAAACTGCTGATCTCATAATAGGGCAGAACTCCCGCTCTCGCTGCCACCCGCTTTGTGGGACATTTTCTGTATTCTCTGCCGGGATCTGCGCGGTATTCTGCCTGATCACGTTCATAACGGATTCCCGCCCGGGCAAGCTCTGCTTTCAGCATGCTGTTGATTCTTCTGGGATTCAGACCCATGGGACAGGCATATACTTCACAGATACCGCATTCGCAGCAGATCGATGCCTGACGAATATCGGGATCCTCAAAAAGCGCCTCGGAATCACCCACAGCAGACATTTTCCGCATAATCATATGGGGCTTCAGAGGATGGCCCAGCAAATGTCTCGGACAAAGTGATGTACAGAACGAACACTGAATGCAGGCCGATTTTGCACGGTTCAGCATATGCCTCATATCCATATCAGAATTCCGGATGACCGCCGAAGATTCCTTCAGAACAAGAATGCCGGATGTTGTTTTTGTTACCAGGCTGTCCATGGCCGCCTCCCAGGTCATGGGCTTTCCCATCATAGGGCCTCCGGAAACCACTGCAGCACGGTCACACAGGGCGCCTCCGGCCAGTTCTATGCACTGACGGAAGGAGGTTCCCACAGGAACCTTCAGCACGCAGGGTTCCCGCACTTCCCCGGTAACCGTCAGATATTTTTCTGTAAACGGTATACCGTGAACCGCATCATTCACAGCCAGCACAGTCGCTGCATTATCAACCACCGCTCCCACATCCAGAGGAATTCCCGAAGGCGGCACAACCCGGCCTGTCACTTCATAAACGATTACCTGCTCGTCTCCGGCCGGATAAAAACTGTCCATCGTATGAATCTTCATTGCGGAACCGGCTCTGCGAATCGCATCCTCAAGAGCACGGATTTCCTCCCGGTATGTCTTTTTCAGCGCGATATATCCTTCCCGGACAGACAGTTCCCGGCATATGGCATCTGCCCCGGCAATCAGCCGGTCAGCCAGGTGCGTCATGATATACCGGTCTGTATGAAGCAGAGGCTCGCATTCCGCGCCGTTGATAATGAAATAATCCGGTTTTGCGTTCAGCTTGATATGTGTGGGAAATCCGGCTCCGCCGCAGCCAACCACCCCGGCATCCTTTATTTTATTCAGTAAATCCAAACTGACTCACCTCTATCCGTCCTTCTCCTGCCCCACAATTTCGAGGCTGTCAATAATCGCTACAATCGCGCAGTCTACCGGAATATCTTCGTGTCCGAAGGCTTTTCTTGCGGTACTTCCGCCTACCGTCAAAACCCGTTCTCCGATTCCTGCGCCTACAATATCCGCTGCCACAAATGTGTGGCCGATACCCTGTCCGCCGCCATCGATTTCCTGTACGACCATCAGTTTCAGGCCATTTAAACCATCATCCTTTTTTGTCGCCCAGACGTGGCCGACAACCTTACAGATAAGCATACCCTTCTCCTTCATTCTCTGATTACTTTAATCTTATTATGTACAAAAACATCCCAGGCAAGCGGTGTTATAATTGCGTTTTCTTCAATACATACTTCTCTGCGGCCGTCAGCGGTCAGTTCCCTGGCAAGTTCCTCCGTAATCAGACGTTCTGAATTCGGGCGGGCGCTTCCGGCCGGTACTCTGAGAACCGGCGCCTGATATTTCGGCGGAACGGGTTTCCGCGGAAGAGAAGGCCTCAGCTCCGGAATCATTCTGACTCCATAGGTCTGAAGGGCTCGCACATGATTCTCAATCACCTCGTAAAGACGGCTGCTTCCTTTTCCTGCAAACCGGCGGTGAGGCAGAGCCTTTTCCAGGAGATAAACATCAATGCCGTTCAAAAGTCCCTCCACAACAGCGCAGGAAGCATCGCTGGCATCTCTTCCCTGAGCAATGTCCGAAAGATCAGTCAGGCTGAGATCAGTTATTACGATTCTTTCATACTGCGCTGCGCTGCGATGTTCTGCAAAATCATTCATATCACAGACAACGTAACCCTTCTGAAGCTCTTCCGGAACACTGACGGGACAGCCGACGGCAAGCAGTTTTTTGCCTTTGTCCTCCGGCAGACAGCCGCATTCCCCCGCCATCCCAATCTGACGGAGCACTTCTTCTGTAATCTGTCTGATCAATTCCTCTTTCATCTACCTTCTCCTTTTACGATATATCCGACATCGCCTTTTCTGAAAGAACAGGCATTGGCTTCATCATAATCAAGATGCATTGCCAGCGAAAAATTATCATTTACGCGTATTACAACATCATCAAGAGTAACCGGACGCTCCGTTTCCAGACGGACGCGGACGCTGTCACCGTCTCTGACTCCGAAACGCGCCGCATCTGCCGGAGTCATATGAATATGCGCTCTGGAGGCAATGGCGGATCCTGCCGCATTGTAAATCCCCCGCGGCCCCACAAGAATTACGTCTCCGGCACATCTCAGGTCTCCGGAAAGACGAACGGGAATATCAATCCCCAGGATCCGCGCGTCTGTGAGAGATAATTCAACCTGAACTTCATCCCTGGCAGGCCCCAGAACGGCCACATTGTCAAACTCGCCTTTTGCCGTAATGATTTTCACTCTCTCATTGGCCGCATACTGTCCGGGCTGACTCAGATCAGCTTTCTTTGTCAGTTCCTCCTGCCCGAAAAGTACCCGGACTGCCTGACGCGTAAGATGTACGTGACGTCCGGAAGCCTCCACAGGAAAGCAGTTCTCACTTTTTTCCGTCTGCACAGTTCCGGAACCATGTCCCGTATACTGCCGGCAGAAAAGAATGTAAATAAAACTGCTCAGACGGTTCAGCGCCTGAATAATATCCTCTCTTTCACATATCCCGTTCCGGCAAAATGCTCTCACAGCGGCCAGCTCTGTCTCTCTTACAAAAGTGCGCAGAGAATTCAGCGCCACACAGAGCCGCCCCATCCGGTAATCCGGCAGCGGATGAGAGATGCCGTAAATGTCTTTAATATGGTGAGATTCATAACGGAGCCGGTCTGCATCCATACCCAGAAGTTTCATATCTTCGAGGGATGCGTCCCGCACTTCCGCACTCAGAATCCGCCTGACAAACTGAAGTGTCTCATCCAATGCTTCCGCCAGTCCGCACTGTCCGTCTTCCGAAGCTGCGGTCTGAACCTCCATGATTTTTGCCTCAAGACTGTCAAACATCCCCCGCAGCGCAATCCGGGGATGATCCTTTGAGATCAGAAGATTTCCCCGCAGATGGGTCATGTATTCCGGTTTTTCAGAAATCCTTTCACCTGTGCTGATATCCACATAACCTGTGACGTTTCCGTCGGTTTCCGGAATAGGTGAAACCGGCATGGGCGCCGCCTGAAACTCCGGTTCTGAAACTGTCAGTTCTATGCCGTGTTCTTTTATAAAATCTCTGGCCGCAGGCGTTATAAGCGTATCCCGCGATACGCTGTATGTTTTTGCATGGGTTTGAAACCAGTGGGCGCGAAGCGCCGAATCTGTTAAAATTTCCATTTATGTCTCACCTGCTTAAAAATCAGGACCCGGTCCTGCGATCTTATTTATCGGATGTATTAAGTGTCGGAAGAATGAACTCCACTTCATCATGGGGTCTGGGGATCACATGTACAGAAACCAGTTCTCCCACCTTGGACGCGGCTGCAGCGCCGGCGTCTGTAGCCGCCTTAACTGCTCCTACATCGCCTCTTACCATTACAGTTACCAGTCCTCCGCCTACATGCACCTTTCCGATCAGATTTACATTAGCGGCTTTTACCATTGCATCGGCCGCCTCAATCGATCCTACAAGCCCTTTTGTCTCAACCATTCCAAGCGCTAATAATTTGTCTGCCATAATCAGATACCTCCATTTTGAGTAAATTTAATATATCATTTGCTGCCGTTAACGGCATTTCATAAACAGTTTTCAGCCGATTCCCAGACGTTTCATAACGGCAGCTGTAATTCGTTCGATATCCTCCCGGTCAATCTGCGCAGCTTTGCCATCCGATGACTGTATGGCAGCTCCTGCTCTGCCGTAACCCCCGCAGGCTTGGCTGTCTGAGGATTCACTGCACGCAAAATCAGCTCTCAATTCCTCCAATTCTCTCACGCCAAATGCAACCCGGCGAATATTGATCAGATTCAGCGGTCCCACATTATCAGATGTGGCGCTTCCGCCCACCGAACCGCATCCCAGTGTCAGAGCCGGCGGCAGATTTGTTGTAGCCCCAACGCCTCCCAGAGCTCCCGGAGTGTTCACCAGAAGTCTGGACACCGGTTTCTGAAGTGCAAATTCCCGGATCACCTGCTCATTTTCACTGTGAATCACCATGGTATGTCCGATTCCTTCATTATTCAGAATCTCAATGGAACGGCGGCAGGCCTCCTCCCACCCCTCCTCTACATAAAATGCAAGAATCGGGCACAGCTTTTCTCTGGAATAGGGAATATTTTTTCCCACGGCCGTCTGTCTGGACAAAAGCACTCTTGTACCGGACGGAATATGAATTCCTGCCATATCCGCGATCTCCCGGGCGCTCTTTCCGACAATTTTCGGATTCATTGTGCCGTTGGCTCTTAAGATGAATCCCGCAAGCCGTTCCGACTCCTCCGCCGTCATGAAATATCCGCCCTGTCTTCTGATCTCTTCTGCGACCTCCTGCTCTATGCACCGTTCTGTAATGATACTCTGCTCTGACGCACAGATTGTACCATTATCAAAGGTTTTGCTGCCCATAATACGTTTTACTGCCCTTGGGATGTCGGCAGACTTCTCAATATAGGCCGGACCGTTTCCCGGGCCGACGCCGAGAGCGGGATTTCCCGAACTGTAAGCCGCCCGTACCATGGCCTCTCCGCCGGTAGCAAGAATAATGCCGATACTGCGGCTTTTCAGCAGTGCGTCTGTCGCTTCCATAGTCGGCAGTGAGATGCACTGCACAATCCCTTCCGGAGCTCCTGCTTCCGCCGCCGCTCGGCTTATGATCTCAGCCGTCTTCATAATACATTTTTTTGCATTGGGATGAGGGCTGATCACAATGGAATTTCCGGCCTTAATGGATATGATCGACTTGTACATAGTCGTAGACGTAGGATTTGTGGAAGGGATCAATGCCGCCACAACCCCCATGGGAACTCCGATCTCAATCAGTCTTTTTTCTTTATCTTCCCGGATGACTCCCACAGTTTTTACATCCTTTATACTGTCCCAGGTAATCACAGATCCCAGCATATTTTTGAGAACCTTATCCTGCCAGATCCCGAATCCGGTTTCCTCCACAGCCATTTTTGCGAGGAGTTCCGCATTACGGGCGCAGGCTCCCGCAATTTCGCTGCAAATAAAATCTATTCTTTCCCGGGGCAGCTTTGCAAGTTCTTTCTGCGCCACAACCGCTTTGGCTATCAGATTTCTGACTTCCTGGATAGACTGCAGATCTTTGTCAAACTCCATAGATGCACCTCCTTTATTCCTTCGTTAATAAGTCAGCGGCGCTGCGGCGATTTCGCAGACCGCCTCTTTAAAGGCATCGCATGCCGCTTTGCAGGCTGCCTGATCTCCGGTCAGAAGCCCGCCGGCGAAATTTGTCTCTGTCGGAGGACCGTAAAAACATCTCAGCTCCACTTCAGCGCTTTTCAGTGCCGCGTCCAGTCCGACCATTGCTTCCAGCGGCGGCGCTATGAGATAAGACACCGCGCTTCCCTCCGGGACCCCGGCCAGACCGGAAAGATAAGACCCGGTTCGGGATATACAGTGCGCAAAATACACAATACTGTCATCTTCATTGGCGCTGTAGAAACAGGCATCATTCTCAATATACGAAACAGCCGCATCCAGACCGCTTCGCACTTCTGCAGGATCTTCACCCGTAAGAATACCGATAAATTCTCCTGCCAGAGCCGTGCTGGCATTGGCTGAGCCCGCATACATACTTTTCGCGTACGCCACATGTACCCGGGCCTTTTTTGTTGCCTCGTCCAGCGCCGCATAGGAAACATCATCGCAGTCTGTCGTAATCAGTCCCAGACTTCGGCTGTTCTGCGGCAGCTTCAGCGCCTTTCTCATCATTTCGTCTGCATTCGGAATGATCCGCACACTGAGAATCTTTGTCTTAATTGCATCATTTATCATAAACTCCCCCTAGTGCTTCAGATCTACGCCGCTGGCTTTCCTGTCCAGAATCTCACAGATCAGATCTGCCATATAGGCTCCGGCTTCTACCGCGCTGATGCCATCCTTATGTATGTTGGAAACAACCGTCCTTCTTGCCTCCGGCATTCCCACACGGGCCTCGTAGGCAATATAGGCGCTCATACTCTCTGCCGTGCCGAGCCCGGGACGCTCACCCACAAAAATGCAGACAACCTTTGCTCCGAGAATTTCAGAAATCTGATCTTCCACAGCCACACGGCCATACCTGATGAAGAAAGGCGTCCCCACTTTCAGATTTCTGCTGCGGAGACTGTCCATAAGAGCGGGCAGAATATTCCGAAGATTGGCATTAATGGCGGTTGAACTCAGGCCGTCCGCCACACAGATCTGAACATCAGGATCGGAAACGCATTGGGTACGGACGGTCTCTGTCCCCGCGTCATCCAGTTTCCTGCCAAGATCCGGGCGGGTCAGAAATTCATTCTTATCCCCGCAGCAGGTCTGAACGGAAAAAAGTCCAAGACTGTCAAGAACTTTCTGATCTACATCCAGCATTACAGCATCCCTGGCAGTGGCATGATCGGCCCGCAGCGCCAGCAGCGTCCGGGTTTTCAGTCTCGGCCCCGCTTTGCCTGCTCCGATCCGCGCAGTGGTCCGCCTCATCATCTGATCCAGAGCCCTGCGGTCCAGCGGATGCTCCAGAAGGGGCTGGGATTTCGCCTCAGCTGATGTAATATCCGTTTCCTGCAGAGTATTTTCATTGCCGGTATTTTCCTCTGAAATAACTCCCCGGGCGGAAAGTTCCGCAATGACAGCCTCTGCGATCTGCTCAATCTGCCGTTCGCTTAATGCCATGATTTTCCACCTCCCCGTCCTGTGAAAATCGTCGGATCTCCGGCGTATTTTGTCAGCTTTCCGTTCTCGCTGATCCCCATTTTCTCCAGCCACTGATCAAACTCCCGGATGGGACGAAGACCGAGAATCTCCCGTATCGCCGCCGCGTCATGATAAGCATTGGTCTGATAATTCAACATTACATCATCTCCGGCAGGAACTCCCAGAATATAATTCACCCCGGAAGCAGCCAGCAGCATGGCCAGATTTTCAATATCATTCTGATCCGCCATCATATGATTGGTATAGCAGCAGTCACATCCCATGGGAATTCCGGTCAGCTTGCCCATAAAATGGTCCTCCAGTCCTGCGCGGATTACCTGGCGGCTGTCATAAAGATATTCCGGCCCGATGAATCCGACCACGGTATTCACCATAAAAGGATGAAAATGCTTTGCAAATCCATAGCAGCGGGCCTCCATAGTCACCTGATCCGCTCCGAAATGCGCATCCGAGGAAAGCTCAGATCCCTGTCCCGTCTCGAAATACAGCACATTCGGGCCCTGCCCGGTACCTTTTTCCCTTAACAGATCCATCGCTTCCTTTACCGTCTGCGCAGAAAATCCAAATGCCCGGTTCCCCTTTTCACTTCCGGCAATCGACTGAAAAATCATATCCGCCGGAGCTCCGTTTCGAATCGCCTCGATCTGAGTTGTAATATGTCCCAGAACACAGATCTGCGTCGGTATTTCGAAAGCCCGCTTCACTTCGTCGAATCGCTTTAACACTTCTGAAAGACTGGAAACAGTATCATTCACCGGATTCAGTCCGATCAGCGCATCCCCGCAGCCGTAGCTGAGCCCCTCAAACAGAGACGCCGTAATTCCGTCAATATTATCAGTGGAATGATTCGGCTGCAGACGGGTCGCCAGTGTCCCCCGCAGCCCGATCGTCGTGTTGCAGTGAGCCGGAACCCGTACTTTTCCGGCAGAATACACAAGATCCAGATTTGACATCAGCTTGCATACGCCTGCAATCATCTCGCTGGTAAGTCCCCTGCTGAGGGTGCGGATATCTTCTTCCGATGTTTCATAGCTCAGAATATATTCTCTCAGTTCCCCCACTGTCCAGTTCCGGATCCGGCTGTAAACAGTCTCGTCTACGCTGTCCTGAATGATCCGGGTCACCTCATCCTCCTCGTAAGGGACAACCGGATTTTCCCGCAGTTCTGACAGAAACATTCTGCTCAGAACCTCTTTCGCGGCAATCCGTTCCAGATCTGAAGACGCCGCAACCCCCGCCAGTATATCGCCGGATTTCAGTTCATTGGCTTTTGCAAGAACTTCTTTTACCGACTGAAATTGAAACATCTGTCCGGAAAGTCGTGTAGATAATTTCAATATATCACCTTCTCCTATGTAAAAATCAGGAAAACCAAAAATTAGCCGAATACCATGGTTTTGATCACAACAGGGATCACCATGCCGTTCATCACCGGTTTCCCGAAATCAATATAGTCTCCTTCTTCTGTCTGAATACTGTCAGCGGCCACAACCTGCCGTCTGCCGCCGGACAGCCGCCGGATCAATTCTCCCATGGCTTTTGCAATATCATGCTCAATCACCAGGAGTACAGGCTCTCCCACGGGAAGAATTCCATCCAGAGCCTTCCAGATACATTCCGCCGCACGTTTCAGCTCCTCATAATCCGGATTTCGTTTTCCCTCCATAGCCAGCACCATACGGCCGGATCCGGTCTGAGACAGAAACCAGTGAAGCTGACGGATCAGCGGCTTTTCCCGCCCGAGAAAGCATTCCTGCGCGGTCTGCGGATCCAGTTTCATTACCGGAACATTTTTCAGCGGAAAAATATCTCCGGAATAACTGATCGTACTGCCTGAAATTGCCGTGGTGTACATTCCCGCTCCTACAACGGTAGCGCAGATAGTCTCTCCCGTATCCGGCATCTCAAACTCCATACAGAGAAGGCTTCTGCGAATGGAACGTCCCAGAAGCACGCCAATATCTCCATACGAAAAAAGATCGTCGCAGTCCCGGTAAATGATGTCCGCCACACCGCCCGAAAAAAAGATGGCATCTGCTTTCCCTGCCGCCCGGAAGACGCTGCTTCCCGGCGTCCGTATTTTTTCCAGAAGCGGATCCCAGGAAGCAAGTCCCAGGAAGCTTTCCAAAAGCCCGGCCATTCGGTCCGTTGCCCTCATAAGCTCCGAAACAGAAGCCCTTCTCCCGACAGAAATATCCACTCCGGCATTCGCCGCCACAACAGCCGCTGCAGGACTGAGTTTCTGCACTATGCCATCCCTGTCCACACAGATCAGACGCCCCCCGATATCAACGCATCCTCTGGCTGTCACCTTTCCGTCATCAAAATACACAGCATTGGCAGTACCGCCTCCGATGTCGAGATTAATGACCCGGCAGTGATGATCTATGCTGTACTGAAAAGCGCCGCTGCCTTTTCCGGCGATCAGGGATTCCATATCCGGCCCCGCCGCCGCAACAACAAAATCACCCGCAAAATCAGAAAGCTGCATCAATACGGCATCAGAATTTTCTTTCCTGGCAGATTCTCCGGTAATAATGACCGCACCACTTTCCGTATCAGCGGGAGTATACCCGGCATTCCGGAATTCTCCGGAAACGATTTCCCTGACCTTTTCCGCGTCAATAAGCGCCTCTGTCTTTAAAGGCGTCCTGTGCGGCCGGCTTTTATAAAGAATTTCCTTGCTGACAATATCTACATGAGGAACCGAAAAAAGTCCGGCTGTATTCTCCATGGATAACCTGCTGAAAATAACCTGTGTTGTGGATGTGCCGATGTCAATACCCACACTTAAGATTCTGTCCATCGGACATCACCGCCCGCCTTTATTTTCAGATCCTGCCTGATACTCCGCGATTACTTCCCGGGCCAGTTCCGGCTCATTTCCAATTATGGAATTGACTCCCTTCTTCAGCATATCCAGCATGTCTTCCCGTGTATTTACGGTCCAGGTGTTGATTCCGATTCCGTTTTCCTCCGACTGACGTACAAACTCCTCCGTCACCGCATTGAAAATCGGATGGACATATTCCATGCCATATTTTCTGGTATAGGCAGGCATGTCGATAAACCAGCTCTCAGTCAGAAATCCGCATTCCATATCCGGCGCCAGCTCTTTAAAGTGTCTGACGGAATAATGATTAAAGGAAGAGATAATGATCCTGTCACGGAGACCGAACTCATCAATCATGGACAATGTCTTTTCTTCAATTCCCGGATATGTATAAACCCCTGTCTTCAGCTCAATATTTGTAATAATGTCCTTATCTTTGACAAGCTCAAAATATTCCCGAAGCGTGGGAATTTCATTTTTGCCGTAAACCCCTGCAAACCCCGCTGACGCATCAAAGGTCTTCAGCTCCGCCAGCGTATAACTGCCAACCAGTCCGGTTCCATCCGTTGTCCGGTCCAGCTCTTCATCGTGAATAATCACAATCTCGCCGTCTCTGGACAGATGTACATCCAGTTCAATGCCGTCGCATCCGATTTCAATTGCCTTTTCAAAAGCAAGCATCGTATTTTCGGGGTATTTTCCCGAATATCCTCTGTGCGCAAAATTTTTTGTCATGGCAAAACTCTCCTACAAATAGATACATTCATCCTTCTTCACAGATAAATATACCTCGTTATTTACATCAAACAGTTCCACATTGTCAAACAGAACATCTACATCAATCTGTATTCCATTGCAGACAACTCCGTAACGGAGAATATTTCCGTGCGGAAGACTGACTGCAACCTTCCCCTTCATGATATAGCAGCCGGTTTCTTCCGTCGGACTGCTCCCAATCTTCACAATTTCCGGACGGAAGGAAATATTTTCTGTGTCAATTTTCTGTCCGCTGACCGTCTGCATTTCAGCTGCGGAAAGCACATTGTAATGTCCGATAAAGGAAGCCGCAAACTTGGTGCTGGGACGGGTATAAAGCTCAATGGGCTTTGCCGACTGTTCGATTTCACCTTTGTACATCAGATGAATCATATCAGACATTACCATAGCTTCATCCTGGTCATGAGTAACGAAAATGGCCGTAATATCCAGTTCCCGCTGAATTCTGCGGATCTCAATCTGCAGGGAATGACGCAGCAGAGCATCGATCGCGGACAGCGGTTCATCCAGAAGGAGCACTTTCGGCTCTGTTACAATCGCTCTCGCCAGCGCGGCACGCTGCTGCTGTCCGCCGGAGAGCTGAGAGGGATAATGCTTCATTTTATCCCCCAGTCCCACAATCTCGACAATTTCCTTCACCTTCGTATCAATTTTGCTCTTATCAAACCTCTTCATTTTCAATCCGAAGGCAACATTCTGTTCCACCGTCATATTCGGAAATAAACTGTACTGCTGAAACACCATACCGATATCCCTGTTTTTCGGGCTCACATCTGTGATATCCTTATCATCCAGGTAAACCTTTCCGCTTGTCACCGTTTCCAGACCGGCAAGACACCGAAGCAGTGTACTTTTTCCGCATCCGGAGGGTCCCAGCAGAGTAACAAGCTGCCCCTTTTCAATTTCAAGGTTAATATTTTTCAGCACCTCGTTTTGTCCAAAACTTTTATACAGATTTTCAAAACGTATGTATGACATTTCATTTACTCCTTTACTCTTTTTCTTTCGCTGCGGTGTTTCCCTTCTCTGCTCCTGAAGTAGAGAACAATGGCGCTGATCAGGAAGGTAACAGCCATAATCACAACGAATACGGCACTGGACTTCATACTGTCTGATTTCATGGCCTGATACAGATAAATCTGTACATTCGGGAATACCGAACCGGCCAGGTTTCTTACCAGAACATAGTCTCCGAAAATAATTCCCACCGCAAGCAGGGAGGATACCACGATTGCCGACAGAATATTCGGAACAATCACCTTGAAAAACGCGTATAGCTTGGATGCGCCAAGCATTTCCGCCGCTTCCAGAAGCATCGGCATATTTACCGAACGCATACCGTTCCGGATACCCTGATATATGTATGGCAATATGATAATGCAATATGCGCCGATCAGCATAACAATTCTGTTTCCAAGAAACGTCGGACTGCTGACATACAATCCCAGAATACTGACGGAAAGGATCACGCCCTGAATCGTATATGGAATCATGCAGATGATCTGAACGTACTGTTCAAGCTTCGGAAAATAAATCGTAGTTACAAACAGCGCCAGAAGCACGATCACAATCGTCAGCACCACCGGTATAATACAGATCAGAACCGTGCGGCCCAGACTCAGAAGAAACGTCTGATCCCGGAAAATCTCCGCATACGCAGAGAGGGAAAAATGTTTCGGAAGAATGCCTGTCCACTCTTCAAACAGCGAATAAATGATCGTCACTGCAAGGGGAATCAGCAGATAGATCGTAACAAGAGCAACAATAATGGTAGATCCAATATGTTTTTGTTTCATTACTGCTTCACTCCCTTCTGGAAACATTTGCTGATTTTATTTGTGATAAATATCATGACAACCATAATAAGCATCATTACAACAGACAAGGCTCCGCCCAGTCCTTTCTTGATCGTTACCTCGCCCACAAAGCTTCCCGCAATCTGTACCGGCAGCAGCGACATGCTGTTCATCATCAGTGCATAAACCGTAGCATACGCAGCCAGCGCGTTTGCGAAAAGCACACTGAACGTTCCGAGAATACTCGGCATCAGTACCGGGATGCCGATCCTGCTCCAGAATGTTCCCATGCCGGCTCCCAGCAGTGTGGACGCTTCCTTCCACTCTTTTCGTATCCCCTCAAAAGCAGGAAGCAAAAGAAGGGTTGATAACGGTATCTGAAAATATACATAAACCAGACTGATTCCATTTGTAGAATACAGATTAAAATTAGCAAGCGCATCTATCCCGTAGGTTCTGCCGATCTGTACCATAATTCCCGCATTTCCAAGCAGAATCATATAAGCAAAAGCCAGGGGCACGCCTGCGAAATTTGATACCATATTCAAAATTGTTGTAAATACATTGTTCAGTTTTCCGCCCACATCATGAGCAGCTTTCGCGCCGAAAAAGGCAATTACAATACCGGCCGCCGCGGAAATCAATGAAATCTTTATACTGTTAATAATTGCTTTCTGATACAGAAGCTGCGTGAAAACAGTCTGGTAATTTTCCAGTGTAAATCCCAGCCCTTCATTGGGCTGAAAACTGTTCACAATTATCTTCGCCAAAGGTATGATCTCGTACATAAATGCCACCAATATAAAAGGCAGCAAAGCAAGTAAGTAGATATACTTTTTTTTCTTCATCGGTTCAACTCCCATCTGCAACCATACACTGTATGGGTTAATCTGCCAATTTTATTTCCAGTTCCTGCATCATGGCACATGCAGGCTTTATTCCGAGAAGCCGGCATACAAGCGGCGCTGTATTCAGCTGCGAAATCACCTGATCCGTAAAATCCCCGCATTGTACCTGACGGCTGAATACATAAAGGGGAATCAGCCGCTGCATATCGCTGTTGCCCCCATGGTATCCGGAGCCGGCCATACCGTGATCCGCTGTAACAATGACATTATATCCCGCCGGGAGCCATACTGTCAGAAGCTTTGCGATACTTTCAAAAGACTGAACTCCCGCAAATGTATACTGTGCGGAATCGCCTCCGTACTGATGCCCCTTATAGTCAATACTCATCGGATGAATCAGAAGAAACTCAGGATCGTATGTCCTGCGCAAAAACTCAGCATCCATATATAAATGTGAGTCAGGGTAACTGTCATCATAATAAAAAATTCCATAATCGATCAGCGAGTCCTGACATTCAAACTGATACCGGTCACTTTCCGGGCAAAAAGGGGCTTTACTGTAAAGCTCACTGAACCAGTGATAAGCCGCTGCAGCTGTCTTCAGACCATTTTCCCGGCAAAGACTGAAAATATTTTCACAGCGTGATCTGCGCACTATTTCATTATCTGTAATACCGTGCACAGATGAAGGCAGCCCCGTCATAGTTGTCTCATACATCGGTCTCGACTGTGACGGAAGCCCGCCGCGCACACAATATTTGGCGCCCTGCGATACTTCGATCAGATGTTCAAGGTATCCCGCCGTTTCTCCTGCCAGTTCAAACCGGCAGGCATCTAATAATACGAGTATTGTTTTTCCCATGATTCTTACCTGTTATTTCTTTTGTCTATAATGTACAGGGCGTACCGATATGTACGCCCTGTACAGCTTACTTACTAACCTATCGAAAAGCACACTGTGTAATAAATTGTATAAAATGATTTGATCAGCTTACCAGAAGCGGAAGAATCTCTGCCGTCCATCTCTCGACAATCTGCTCGCAGACAGCAGTATATGCGTCTGTATCAGTCATCGGAATAGCATCGGCGTAATCTTCCGTATGGAAGGTGTTTTCCTGGATCTCTTCTGAGATCTCAACATCTGTTCTTGTAGGAATCGCACCTGCTGCAGCAAGAAGATTCTGTCCCTCGTCACTGAAAATGTATTCGCGTGTCAGAGCAGCTGCATTGGGATGAGGCGCATACTTGTTGATTACTGACGCATAACCGCTCAAAATAGAACCGTCGGTAGGAATATTTGCTTCAAAATTGTACTCAGTAATGGCATCTTTGTAGGGGATAGCCGTAAAGCTCCATACAACGCCTACCGGAACCTCACCGGTCTCAAATCCCTGCTGTGTGATATCAACGGTATTGATACGTCCTGCCTCAGCCATTTCAGTCCAGAACTCAAAAGCCGCGTCAAGAGCTGCGTCAAAATCAGTAATATCACTGTCAGCGCCGCCAAATGCATATGCTGAAGCAACAATAGCTGCCTGAGCATTTCCACCGTTAATGTCTCCAATTGAAACTTTATAAGAGCCTTCTCTGATATCCTGCCAGGAAGTAGGCGCTTCCTCATCGATCAGATCCGTATTTACAAGGAAGGTAGTAGCTCCTGTATAAGCCATCATCCATTTGCCGTCCTCTCCCTTGGCCCAGTCCGGTACACTGTCCCAGTAAGATGTCTTATAACCCTGAACAAGATCCTCATCTACTGCCTGAGCGCCAAAAGCCTGTCCCACATCACCAATATCCTTTGTGCCGTTCTCACCCTCGGTAGCAAACATCTGCAGTTCTTCTGCAGATGACATATCGGCATCTGCATGCTCAATGCCGTATGTCTCATTCATGGCTTCCCACATCAGTCCCCAGTTTGCCCAGGAATCAGGCATACCTACAGATTCAACGCGTCCCTCTTCCTTTGCGTCTGCAATGATGTCATCCAGTGATTTGCTGTTGAGATCAACCGCACCGGAAGTTTCTGCCTCAGCATCAGCTGATGACCCCGTATCCGCTGCCGGCTGAGAGCCGCATCCTGCGGCAAGCATTGCCGCTGCCACAAGCACAGCAGTCATCGATAAAGTTTTCTTCATCTTTCTCATCATAGTTTCCTCCTTTTTTCATGACCATATTCTGAGTGTATATGGTGCATTTTAGTTGTGCATTCGGCAAACGAAACCGTTTACCATGGTGCTTTTATAGTAAGTAACTAAAATAACACAACCGTAATCTGTGAACAGACAGCTTTCTTTGCTCATTCGTGCAGTTACAGCTCTTCCACATAATCAACACCTTCAATACTGCTGATCTGTCTTATAATCTGTTCATGCTTTAATTCCATGCCGGCCTTCACTACAAGAACAGCATTTACAATATCTTCCTTTTCCTTGTCCTTCTTCTTTTTTGGCTTATTCAAATCCAAATGGATAATTTTATAATTATTCTTTTTTAATTCTTCAATCAGAACAGTGACCGCTTTCCGGGAGGCAAGCTCAATGTACAAATCCAGTATCCGGGCATGTCTGTATGCAAAACCGTCAATATTTCCCAGGAATTTGTAAACAATCAGGACCAGAACCGTTGCAAACACTGCTCCGGAATAAAATCCGATGCCGATGCTGATACCGATGCCCGCACAGGTCCATAATCCTGCGGCTGTTGTAAGCCCTTTAATCTGATTGCGGCCGGTAACAATAATTGTACCGACACCCAGAAAACCAACACCGCTGACTACCTGAGCTCCCAGTCTGGAAATATCGCCTCCGGAATCAAAGGTTTCATATATATACTGCCCGGTCATCATGATCAGCGTAGCCCCAAGGCAGACCAGCACATGAGTTTTGAATCCTGCCCCCCGGCGTTTCACACTTCTTGTAATGCCGATCACGCCCCCGCACAGAAGAGAAACCAGAAGTCTGAAAGCAACTGTGGCAATATTCCATTGTCCCAGATATATGAAAATAGTCTTCAGTACTTCCAATTTTTACCAGCCCCTAAAAAATTAAGCAATTCCAAAGCACCTTCTTTGATACTTTAGAATTGCTCTTCTCACAATTTACACTGTATAAAATTTGAAAATTTCAGGTAAAAATTTCCAAAATTTTCTTTTTTATTTTACATATACTTTACCATAATTATGTAAAAACTGCAACTTGTAATGTGTAAATTTTGTGTAAAATGATACGTGCAGCCAAAATTGTCTGCAAAATATCGGAACAATGATCCGGACCGCGTTCTGTCTGCCCGTAATCATCCCAGCTGTTCCGAAAGCGTTTTTTCAATTTTCTTTCTTGTGACCTCCACCAGATTCAGCTTTGTCATATCCAGAACCTGTACCGGTACCGAATCCCCCTTCACTGAGCTTCGAAGCCTCTGCATAACGGTTCTTCGATCCTTCTCAGAATCAAGATCAATAAAATCAATAATAATAATTCCGGAAATATTGCGCAGGCGAAGCTGACAGGCGATCTCTTCTGCTGCTTCAAGGTTAATTTCCAGAAAATGCCTGCGGGGATCCTTCTTTGCCACACTTTTTCCGGTATTAACATCAATTACTGTCATGGCCTCCGTCGGTTCAATCACAAGGTATCCGCCGGACTTCAGCCAGACATTTTTCGCAAGTGCGCGCTCCATCTGACGTTCCAGATTATAGAGCTTTGACAGCGGGAGCAGCTTATCTTCATACAGACGCAGAGGAATCTGTTCCAGCGCGGGATACTGACGGCAATACTCTTTCATTTCAGAAAAAACCTCCGGAAGATCCGTGACGATTTCGGAAAGCCCCTCCTGATAACTGTTCTGAAGATAAGACATATATTTCGGGCTGGCCTGATAAATACAGGAAAAACAGGTACGCATATCTGCCTTACTGATCATGCCGGACATTCTGGATGACAGCCATCTGATCTCCGAAACAACCTCATCTTCTGACGCATTCCCGGCGTTGGTTCGGAGAATTAGACCGAAATCCTCCTCATAACATTTTTCCACAAGATTCCGGAGATGTTCCTTCTGCTCTTTTCCCAGCTTGGATGAAAAACCGATCTTTTTATTCTCCGACGTCAGAACCACATAACGCCCGGTCAGATTCAGATTTGTTGTGACTGTGGGAGCTTTCGTCTTCACATCCTCCTTCTGCACCTGAACCAGCAGCTCATCACCCTGAACCAGACCGGGAGACGGAATCTTTTTGACAAAAACCGGCGCGCTGTTTTCCTTCAGCGGATAATAACAGGCTTTGCCGGGAGCGATTTCTATAAATGCCGCTCGGATACTTTTTACGATCTTCTGCACCCGTCCCACATAAATGTTTCCGAGAATACTTTCCGCATCCGAACGTTCACACCGAACCTCAAGGAGGCGGCTTTCCGATACGAGACAGGCAAGGCGGACATCCTTTTCCCTGACAGCGGTATCCGTAATAATAATCTTCCTATTCAACAGGGTCACCTGCCTGATACAGCGGCCTCAGCCCGTTTTCAGCCCTCTCATAAATTTCGAGACGGTGTATCTGCAGATTAAAGGGATCATACTCTCTGCCGGAAAATCTGTAAAAATCCTTAAGAACCAGCTCCGGCTTAATATTGTCTGTGCTGCCGGTACAGAGACGAAGAAAGAAACCGCGGCAGGAATCCAGTTCCGTATTCGGCATGTCCACTTCTTCCATATGAGAGGAAAATCCATAGATCAACGGCTTTATATCAATCGTTTTCTCACTTTTTTTGGTCTGTTTCGTAACCTCAATACACGCCCGCTCCCTGTAGTATTTCCCGATCATATCCTCAATTTCCGCCTGAGAAAAATCATCCCTCTTCTTAAAATAAACAAAATAATCCGCCGCAGCCACGGCTGTCATTGCTTTTTTTGCGTCCTGACGGAGCGCTGCATATTCCACAACCTCCATGCCTTCCGCCATTGCCCCGTTCAATCTCCTGACAGCATCCTTTGTGGAAACGGCGCCTGCCGTCTCAATATCCAGATACTCTCCGTCACTGGTGATTCCCACGCCAAGCGGCGCCGCAAAAGACATGATCTGATGCGGGCTGAATCCCTCTGAATAGGCAATGTCAATATCTGCCCTGCGCATAGCCTTCTGAAAATAGCGCATAATGTCCAGATGCCCGACAAAGCGCATCACACCATTTTTTCGGAACTTAATTCTTATTCTCACAGCATACGCCTCCTTTATATTTCATTGCTCCGCAGCCGGAACATTTCTGGCGGCAGTTCGGCGTTACCTCTCCGGCAAGCGCCCTCTGCCATTCTCTCCACAGAAACTGCTTCGTCACTCCGGCATCAATAAAATCCCAGGGGAAAATTTCATTCTCATCCCGCTCTCTGACCGTGTAAAAATTCGGATCGATCCCGCACTCCGAAAAGGCATCCTGCCACATGGAGTCATCATAAAAATCTGACCAGGCCGCAAAAATACCGCCCTTTTCATAGACTTTTACTAATACATCGCTCAGACGCCTGTCCCCTCTGGCGAGGATTCCCTCAATAACTGTTACATCCGCTTCATGCCAGTTATATTTGATACTCTTTCGGTTCAGCTGAGAGCCGATGGACTCACTGACCACATGCGCCCGGTTCAGAAAATCTTCCTTTGTACACATCGGAAACCACTGAAATGGAGTAAAAGGCTTGGGCACAAAAAAGGATGTGCTGACCGTAATCTGACATTTTCCGTTTCTCTGGTCCTTCGGAATTTCATAGTAACGCTCGGCAATTTTTTCAGCAAGCTGCCCGATCGCCTGCATATCCTCCAGAGTTTCCGTAGGCTGTCCCAGCATAAAATAAAGCTTTACTTTCTGCCAGCCGCCGTCAAATGCCAGCCCTGCTCCGTGAAGAATATCCTCCTCCGTCAGTCCCTTATTGATCACATCCCGCAGACGCTGAGAACCGGCTTCCGGCGCAAAAGTCAGGCTGCTCTTTTTGATATCCTGCACCTTTCCCATAATATCCAGAGAAAAGTTGTCAATCCGCAGAGATGGCAGTGAAATATTCACATGCTTTTCCTTAAAGTTATCAATCAGATAATTCAGCAGTTCTTCCAGACCGGAATAATCACTGGAGCTTAAAGAACTGAGGGAAATTTCCTCGTGTCCGGTACTGCTCAGCATCTGATATGCTTTTTCTTTTAAAAACTCCAGATCACGTTCTCTCAGAGGACGGTAAATCATTCCCGCCTGACAGAAACGGCATCCCCGGATACAGCCCCGCTGAATCTCCAGCACTACCCGGTCCTGGGTAATCTTGATATAGGGAACCAACGGCCGATCCGGATAAACCGCCGTACTCATATCCGAAACTACCTGTCTCTGAATGGTGCGGGGAATATCGTCATAAACCGGTGTAAAAGAAGCAATTGTTCCGTCCTCCTGATAGGTCACTTCATAAAGGGACGGTACATAAAGCCCCGGAATCTTTGCCGCCTCATGCAGAAATTCTTTCCGGTCATAGCGCCCGCTTTCCCGGTGAGACTTATAAAGATCCAGCAGTTCATCATAGACCGTCTCGCCTTCTCCAATATAAATAATGTCAAAAAAATCTGCTATCGGTTCCGGATTGTATGTGCAGGGACCGCCTCCCACTACAATGGGATCCTGCTCTTTGCGGTCCGCGCTCCGAAAAGGAATCTGCGAGAGTTCCAGAAGCTGCAGTATATTTGTATATGCCATTTCATACTGAAGGGTCACCAGCAGGAAATCAAAATCCCGTATGGGATCCTGCGTTTCCAGGGCAAACAGCGGAATCTTCTGCTCCTTCATAATCTTGTGCAGATCCGGCCAGGGAGAAAATACCCGTTCACAGTAGGTATCCTCTCTCTGATTAAACATGTGACAGAGGATCTGCATGCCAATATGAGACATGCCAATCTCATAAACATCCGGAAAGGCAAATGCTACGCGCACTTTTCCTTCCGGATCCTTTTTTACTATGTTGACTTCATTCCCTATGTAGCGGGCGGGCTTGTCGATTGTTAATAAAATTTCATCATTTAATGCAAGTTTTTTCACTGATAATACATCCTTTATAATATATTTTATTCATCATTGTTAAGCTGCAGCATCTATTTTAACCGTAGAAAATATGCTCGTGCTTTATCGCATTATAACAATAATATTTTACAAAGTACTCTTTTTCATCTGCCTTATAACAGTGATACACCATCTCGTTCATGCGTACTTCATCTTTCTGATCCAGTCCCTTCAGATGCTCCAGTATTTCCCGGTGCCGTAAAAATACTTTCCAGATCAGTTTCCCGCAATCCATATCTGGATACGGCTATATACCGCGCTGCCAATTCAGCCATATTCCCGACCAGCTTTCCTGCAACAGCATGCAGAACGTTCATACAGAGATCATCCAGTTCTTCCGGAAGTTGGTCTACAATCTCCATCTGATGCGTGGTTATGGCGTTAATACCGTCTCCCAGCGCAACAATTTTTTCAAAATCCTTCCTGTCCATCATAACCAGGCGCTGCACTGCAAGGCTCAGATATAAGGAATTATCCGATTCCTCTCATACCTTTTCTCCCTAATATCCAGATCCAGATTTCCTCCGGAGTTCTTTTTTCACATTATAACAGACATTATCTCAAATATAAAATTAAATCTGTTATTTGTATTATTAAATTACCATCTATTTGTTCTTGTTTCAAGCCAGATCTCATTAATACACGATTTTCGTTAACTTCCTTTGCCTTTTGAGAATATTCCATTTTTGCATTTGGAAATACATAGCGAAAAACAGACTTAAAACTTGTCTTTAGGACTTTGCTGTCGTTTCCAGCTTATCCGCCATGTGCGCCTTATATCAGGCAACTACGCCCCTTGTGGACTTTCACCACAGACTGACGGCATGCCCGTCATA
>CAMLYL010000026.1 GCA_946491665.1 uncultured Lachnospiraceae bacterium
AACCTTAATCACTTCCACCATCCGGTTTAACTGTTTTTTGATCTGCTCAAAGGTCAGATCGTCACAGGTACTGGAAATGGTCATACGGGATACATCTTCATTTTCCGTAGTTCCAACCGTAAGACTCTTCATATTATAGGATTTCCCGGCAAATAAACCGGAAATTTTGGCCAGAACACCTACCTCATTTTCTACATATAATGCAATCCATCTATCTTTCATCATATCTCTCTTCTCCATTCTCAGGAACGCTTACTTGAACTCAGGATCATTTTATTCATGGGGCTTCCGCCGGGAACCATGGGAAGCACCAGTTCTTCCGTCGCAATCATAAATTCAATCAGTGTCGGCGCGTCAGTATTTGCCTTTGCAGCCTCAAGAGCCGGAATAATATCTTCCTCCTTCTCTACGCGGATCCCATGAGCGCCGTAGCTTTCCGCCCACTTCAGGAAATCAGGAACATAAGGCGGGCAGGCATCGTTCGGCCCTTTGCATTGGGGCGGACAGCTTTTTCTTCTGCGCAGACAGGTAGCCGCATAGCGCTTTCCGTAAAACAGCTCCTGCATCTGCCGCACCATACCGAGATAATAATTGTTTAACAGACAGATCGTAATCGGCGTTCCCTGCACAATCGCAGTCGCCATCTCCTGCATATTCATCTGAAAACCGCCGTCACCGGTGATGCAAACCACCGGCTGTTCCGGATGCCCCATCTTCGCTCCCAGAGCCGCCGGGAAGCCAAAGCCCATAGTGCCGAGACCGCCGGAAATAATCAATTTCTTCTTAGGACTCATTTCCAGGAACTGGGCAGCCCACATCTGATGCTGCCCTACGTCGGTTACGTAAGTTACTTCCTCGGGATAAACCTTATTCAGCCCTTCCATGATCATCTGCGGCGTCATTCCCTTATCCCGGCGCATTTCCAGAGGGTTTTCTCTGTCCCACTTCGCGATCTGTTTCATCCAGTCTTCGGTATCCTTTGGCTCTTTCCAGTCCTTTTCAATCCACTCCAGCATCTGCTCCAGAGCTATCTTCGCATCTGCCACAATGGGAACATCTACAACTACATTTCTGGAAATCGCCGCGGCATCAATATCCAGATGGATAATTTTCGCCTTCGGAGCAAACTCATTCAGATCACCGGTAATACGGTCGTTGAATCGTGTACCGATGGAGAAAAGCAGATTACACTGGCTGACCGCAATATTCGCCGCATATTTTCCATGCATTCCGCCGCAGCCGATATAATAGGGATGATCACTGGGAATAACTCCCTTTCCCATTACAGTAGTAACCACCGGAATATGAGTAACCTCAGCCAGTTTTGCCAGCAGTTCACCTGCTCCGGCAATTTTCACACCGCCGCCTGCAAGGATCAGCGGACGGCCGGCCCCTTTCAAAAGCTTCGTTGCCCGGCGAAGCTGGCCGATATGTACGCCCTCGTTCAGCTTATATCCGCGGATATCAACCGTTTCCGGATACTCTGCCGGACCGTTGGCGGTCTGAATATCTTTCGGCAGATCAATCAGAACCGGTCCCGGTTTTCCCGTGGAGGCAATATGAAACGCCATTTTCAGAATCTTTCCGAGATCTTTCCGGTCACGAACAGTCACGCTGTATTTGGTAATGTGGCGGGTGATGCCTACAATATCTACCTCCTGGAAAGCATCGTTTCCGATCAGTCCAAGAGCCACCTGGCCGGTAAAAACAACCAGCGGAATACTGTCATAAAACGCATCGGCAATAGCGGTTACCGTGTTTGTCGCGCCGGGACCGCTGGTAACCAGACATACGCCGGTCTTTCCGGTCTCTCTGGCGTAGCCTTCCGCCTCATGCACAAGCGCCTGTTCATGGCGGGGCAGTACAATATCAATATCACTGTTCCGGTACAGCTCATCAAAAAGGTCTGTAACTGTACCGCCGGGATAAGCAAAAATCTTCTCTACGCCCTCTGCCTCCAGAGCGCGCAGGAACATTTTGGTTCCTGTAATTTCCATAATAAATGTCTCCTTTTTGTTTTCCTTTTTCCACGCAGATACGCGTTTCCTTACAGCCAGCCGACAGTCCGCAGGATAAAGATCCATGCAGTCAGCGTGACGGAGGACAACAGGGTGGTCGCCACTACAATACTTGCAGTGAGCACTCCGTCATTATGCATATTTTTCGCCATGATATAGCAGCTCGGGGTTGCCGGGCCTGCCAGCATGACTGCGAGTGCAACCATTTTTTCGCCTGTAAATCCCAAAGCGGCTGCAATCGGCAGAAAAATTGCTGCCTGGGCAATCAGCTTGATAAAAGATGCGCCCAGGGTCGGCCTGATCTTTTTCAGTGCCTTACGTCCTTCAAAGCCCGCGCCAAGTCCGATCAGGGCCAGTGGGGTTGCCATCTGCGCCACATTGTTCACGGTAGAATTCACAAGTTCTGGTAATGGATTGCCCAGCAATGCCACAATCATACCGAGGACAATAGCGATGATAATCGGGTTTTTCAGGATGTTAATGCCGGCTTCTCTGATTTTGCCGGTGTCGCGTTCTCCCTCCGGGTGATCTCCCTCGAAAGTAAGAACGATTACGGAATATATGTTATACAATGGGACGGCACCGATAATCATCAATGATCCCATTGTGGACTGTCCATAAATATTCTGAATAAATGCCAGACCCATGACGGCTGCGCTGCTGCGGAAAGCAGCCTGGGTAAACGCGCCCCGCATGGAATGATCCTTCAGCGTCAGCTTTGCCGCCGCCCAGGAGCCCCAGAACCCCGCAGAAGTGGCCACTGCGCAAAACAGCACATATTTCCAGTCAAAAATGGATACAATATCCACGGTAGACAGATCACGAAACAACAGGAACGGCAGTGTGACCTTGAAATTAAACTTATTGGCTACCGTGACAAAATTATCATTCAGCATACCGATCCTTCTCAGGAAATATCCGATTACCATAACCAGAAAGATCGGAAATGTTACGTTGATACTAAATAAAAAATTACTCATCTGAACCTCCCTGTTATTTTTGAAAAGTGCCAGGGAGTGCATCTGTCATTCTCTGCACTTTCTCTTCTCCCCGCCGGATTCCAGCGAAAAGAATGTCTTTTATTATAAAGTCTTATTTTTTCTCATATTTATAAAAATAATATTCCAGATCAAAGTAGGTCTGTTCCTCACTGTCTGCAGTGATCCGCCACTTCGGCATCTCATCCAGATTCGGGAAAAAAGCATCCGCCTCATAAGCATAGTTGATTTTCGTGATATGAGCCACTTCACATTCATCCAGCAGCTGGCGGTAAATACTCTCGCCGCCAATCACATAAACATCCTCCGACGGATATTTCTTCAGCTCTTCATGAAGCTCATCCAGATCATGCACCACCACAGCGCCGTCCGCGCGATAATCCTTATCACGGGTCATAACGATATTCACACGATTTTTCAGGGGCTTGCCGCCGGGAAAACTCTCCAGAGTCTTTCGTCCCATCACAACAACCTTTCCGGTGGTTGTCTGCCGGAAAAACTTCATGTCGTCGGGAATACTGACCAGCAGTTTGTTTTTCAGACCAATTCCCCAGTTCTTATCTACAGCCGCAATCAAATTCATGCCAGTTCCTCCTTTATCTGTCACACCGCAATAGGAATGTTTGTAATCTGCGGTCCGGTCTCATAGTCAATAAGCTTCACATCGTCCCGGGTAAACTGATAGAAATCCTTCACCTCCGGATTCAGCCAGAAAGTCGGCGCCGGAAAAGGTTCTCTGGAAATCAGCTCCCGGATCAGAGGCACATGGCGGTCATAAATATGAGCGTCGGCAATCACATGAACCAGTTCACCCACCTGCATATCACACACCTGAGCCAGCATATGCATCAGAACCGCATACTGGCAGACATTCCAGTTATTGGCGGCCAGCACATCCTGGGAACGCTGATTTAAAATAGCGTTCAGTGTCAGTTTTTCCTGTCCCGGTTCCTTTGTCACATTGAAAGTCATGCTGTAGGCGCAGGGATACAGATTCATCTCGTGAAGATCCTGATGGACATAAATATTCGTCATAATCCGGCGGCTGTAGGGATTATTCTTCAGATCATAAATCACCCGGTCCACCTGATCCATCATTCCCTCTTTATACTGATGCTTCACTCCCATCTGATAGCCGTAAGCTTTTCCGATAGAACCATCCTCATCCGCCCACTCATCCCAGATATGACTGTGCAGATCATGAATATTATTGGACTTCTGCTGCCAGATCCAGAGCATTTCATCGGTACAGCTCTTGATAGCAGTACGCCGGAGCGTCAGCGCCGGGAATTCCTTTGAGAGATCATAACGGTTCACTACGCCAAACTTTTTGATCGTATAAGCGCTGGCGCCGTCCTCCCATTTCGGGCGCACCTTCTCACCCTCCGTACTGGTTCCGTTTGTAAGGATGTCATTGCACATATCAATAAATACTCTGTCCGCGTAACTCATCCATTCTCTCCTCTCCTGCACCGCTGTCGGTAAATGCTCATATTATAACAAATTTTTTATTACAAAAAAAGGGGTTACTGAAAAGTATTCTCCCCTTACAGTAACAGCCCGGCCCCAGTACATGCGCAAAACAGCAAAACAATTATATCATCCATCTGCGGATCAGAGCAATTTCCTTTGCGTATCCCTCCATGGTGTTGGGCGTTTCCAGAATAAACGGCCTTCCCTGCAGAAGCGGATGGTTTACCACCGCCTGCAGACCATCGATGCCGATCTGTCCCAGGCCGATGCATTCATGCCGGTCCTTTCTGGCTCCTATATCATTTTTGCTGTCATTGATATGAACCGCTTTCAGCCGGTCCACACCAATGATCCGGTCGAATTCTTTTAAAACCTCGTCCAGCCCATCCAGAATATCATAGCCCCCGTCCCACACATGACAGGTATCCAGGCAGACGCCGATGCGATCCTGAAGCTTCACGCTCTCGATAATCCGCTGGATCTCCTCAAAATTCCTTCCCACCTCAGTACCTTTTCCGGCCATAGTCTCCAGCAGTACTGTTGTGGTCATATCTTCAAACATCGCTGT
Organism: uncultured Lachnospiraceae bacterium; assembly: GCA_946491665.1. Classification (GTDB taxonomy): domain Bacteria; phylum Bacillota; class Clostridia; order Lachnospirales; family Lachnospiraceae; genus Eubacterium_I. The sequence goes on from CAMLYL010000026.1 coordinate 5,058, forward strand.
GTTCAGAGCTTCCGCAATCATGGGGATCGCCTCATCTGCTCCCTGTCCCACATGAGAACCGGGATGAAAATTATAGTACTGTCCCGGAGTGGCTTCCATCCGCTCCATATCCTCTGTCAGTACATCCCCCGCAAACTTACGGATATCCGGTTTGTCAGAACAGAGATTCATGGTATAGGGAGCATGTGCCACAATCTTTCCGAAATGGTGCTCCTCCATCAGTTCCATCAGCGCATCTGCATCCGATCTGTCCAGTTTCCTGGCTTTCCCTCCTCTGGGATTTCTTGTAAAAAAGGCAAAGGTATCCGCTCCGATCTCCAATGCCTGTTTCCCCATACTCAAAAATCCCCTTGAGGCCGAAAGATGTGCTCCTATGTAAATCATTTCTTATTCTCCAATCTTCTTTCATATATTACCAGCAATTGCTGCAGGCGTCATACCCCTGCGCTTCCGCAGGGTTTACTTTTCATCCACCACCTGGAAAATATAGAACTTCAGGTAGTAGCTCTCATCCGCCGCCCACAGAATCGGATGATCCGCTGCCTGGGTACGGTATTCCACCTGTCTCAGGCGCTTGTGGGCGCTCTGCGCCGCCTGGCGGATTACCTTTGTAAAGTTTTCATAATCCATAAAATGAGAACAGGAACAGGTAGCCAGATAGCCGCCGTCCTTCACCAGCTTCATCCCCCGGATATTGATTTCCCGATACCCCTTCATGGCATTCTTGATCGTAGCCCGGGACTTCGTAAACGCAGGCGGATCCAGAATTACCAGATCATACTTTTCTCCGGCCTCCGCCAGCCGGGGCAGTTCGTCAAACACATCCGCCGCCCGGAAATGCACCCGGTCCTGAAGGCCGTTCAGCACCGCGTTGGCTGCGGCCTGCTCCACGGCATATTCTGAGATGTCCAGCCCGGTCACCTCTGCAGCTCCCGCCAGGCCGGCATTCAGCGCAAAGGTTCCCATATGGGTAAAGCAGTCCAGCACGCGCTTTCCCTTTGCCAGACGCTGGATGGCCAGACGATTGTATTTCTGATCCAGGAAAAATCCTGTCATCTGTCCGTCCTTCACATCCACCATGTATTTCACGCCGTTCTCCGTAATCTGCACTGTAGTATCAAAGGCTTCTCCAATAAAGCCCTTGACCCGCTGCATCCCTTCCTTCAGACGCTCCTTCGCGTCACTGCGTTCAAAGACGCCCCGGATCCGGATGCCGTCCTCTGCCAGAATTTCTTTCAGCAGTTCCACAATAATCTCTTTCATCCGGTCGATTCCCAAAGCAAGGGATTCCACTACCAGCACATCCTCATATTTGTCAATCGTCATGCCCGGGAGAAAGTCTGCTTCCCCGAATACCAGACGGCAGCTCGAAATATCCACCGTGCTTTTCCGGTAATCCCAGGCCGCCTGCAACCGCATCCGCAGAAAATCTGTATCTATGACCGCATCCGCGCGGCGCGTCATCATGCGGATACGGATTTTGGAATTCTGATTGATGAACCCTTTTCCCATGGGATAGCCGTCAAAATCACGCACCAGAACAATATCTCCATTTTCAAAGCTTCCCGCAATGGAATCAATCTCATTGTCAAAAATCCAGGCGCCTCCGGCTTTAATAGTGCGCCCCTCGCCTTTTTTTAATGTCGCCATCGCCGGATGCTCTTTTTCTATTTTTCTGTATTCACACATATCGTATACCGTAATCCTTTTTCTGCCGTCCGCGGCAGATTATTTTTATTTCGTCCCGTAATCTTCCTTAAATTTGCACAGCATCTCATTGGTCAGAGAATAATCATTATTTTCCTCAAAAACCTCTTCCGGAGAAATCCACTTTGCCATAGCCAGCTCCTCCTCCTCGATGATAATATGATCATCTCCGTCCAGATCACAGAAGAACCCGAACAGCAGACTGTCCGAAAACGGCCAGGGCTGAGACTTATAAAACCGCAGGTTTTTCACACGAAGATGCGTCTCCTCAAAAACCTCCCGGGCCACACACTCCTCGATGGTTTCCCCCACCTCGGCAAAGCCGGCAATCAGCGCATAATGATCCGTAAATCCTCCTTTATAATGGCTGACCAGAATCTTTCCGTCATGAATCACACCTACAATCACGCAGGGACAGATCTTCGGATATTCCCGGTTTCCGCAGGAGGGACAGTACATCATCCGCTCCCGGTCCGAGTGTTCCATAGGATGCCCGCATCTGCCGCAGAACTGCAGCGCCTCATAGAACCGACCGATCTGCAGCGCCACCAGCCCCGCGTACAAAGCCTCCTTCGGACTTCCCTTCCGGAGATACTGCATTTTTTCATAGCGATACCCTTTTAACTCCAGATCATGAGCCAGAAAATACCTGTCCTCCCCAACAGAGAACAGATAGCGGTACTTTCTGCTTCTGCACTCCCCGGGCAGTTCTCCAAAATCGGGAAAAATGATCTCCTCCCTGCTGCCGCCCAGCATAATACAGCCGTCTTTCAGACTGATCACCTTATCCCCCGCTCCGGGCTCCAGATCACGATATTGATTATCAAAATGCTTTCCGTTTAATTCCTGTATCATCTGTCTGTCACTCCCTGCTGTCAGTAGCCGAATGTTCCGAGAATAGACTCATCATCCTCTACCCAGTCCTGAATACGGATCTCCCGGTACTCCTCTTTGCTGTCACGAATATATACTTTCTCAATTCCGGCATTGATCATCATCCGCTTGCACATAGAACAGCTGTTGGAATTCTTCACATATTCCCCTGTGTCCATCTCTTTTCCCACCAGATACATGGTACTTCCCAGCATCTCTCCCCGGGACGCGCTGATAATCGCGTTAGCCTCAGCATGAACGCTGCGGCAGAGCTCGTAGCGCTCTCCCCTGGGTACCTGCATCTTCTGCCGGATGCAGATTCCCAGATCCGAACAGTTCTTCCGTCCCCGGGGCGCGCCCACATAGCCGGTGGAAATTACCTCGTCATTTTTCACTATCACCGCCCCGTACTGCCTGCGCAGACAGGTTCCCCTCTGGGCAACAATCTCCGCCAGATCCAGATAATAATTAATTTTATCTCTACGCTTCATCTATTCTCCCTCCCGCCACTGATACTAATTTGTTATACTCACCGCCTGTAGAGGCGGGAGTTTCCCACATCTGATAAAAATCTCTGACATTTTCCGGAATACACAGAATGCCGGCTCCACACATCACAAAGACTGTGTACAGCAGCATCTTTGTATCATTTTAGCAAATGTCAGAGATTTTTTAAAGCTATAAAAACCGTTCTCCCCGGTTTAAAGTTTTCCGCATCCAGTTTCCGATATTGGTCAGGCAAAAAATTACCGCCGCCAGAAAGCTTCCCGGAATGACGATCATCCACCGCCCGAAGCATTTTCTTTCCGCTTTCCTGCAAGCTTCCACAGTTCCGGCCGGAGTATGGATCCCCACAGACAAATTCTTTATTTCCAACAATTCTGACATGAATCACATTCCTTTTTACGATTCCAAAATCTCAAAATCATCCAGTATTTCCCCGTGCCATCTCAGAGTCCCCGTATCTTCAGCCTTCGGACTTTCCCATTCCTCAGACACACGCAGGGTCAGCTTTTCTCCTCCGGCCAGCTGAAACTCCGCCACCGGAAAGTGTCTCCACCGGGCGACCGTTTTTATATATCGCTTTATAAACTGTCCCTCGGCTTCCCGTCTGCGGGAAGCTGCTTTTGACACCGGCCCCTGATACAGCATTCTGTACTCAAGCAGCACAAACCCCTGATACCGGATTCTGATCTGATCCCCGGGAAACAGACTGTCATAAACTTCCCAGGATAAAGTATCCAGAATTTTTTTCTGATCTCCGACCATCCGAACTACAATACATGGATAGCCGGCAGCGCTTCCGCCTCCGCTGATACGGATCTTTTTCTCCAGAACAACTGCCTGAGCAGAAACCGGACTCTGCTTTTTCCAGTCCCGGATTCTGGGATCTGCCAGTTTAAAGCAGAGACCTCCCCCGGCCAGAACACAGCCGATACCGCAGATAAACGCCGCAGCATTCCAATTCCCATCTAAGGCCAGCAAAAATCCCAGCAGACACACTGCAGTCAGAACAGCAAGCACAATATACAGACACCTGATTTTCCGTTTTTCCCTCCGTGCATACTGCTCCCATGCTCTCATTTCCTGCACATCCGCCTGCTCCATGCTCCTGTGAACAATAACTATTCCATCGTCCAGTCACACACATTCCAGAAAATCCCCACGCCATGATGGCCGAGAACCGTCTCGCTGGAAATGCCCTCAATATTATTTTTCGCCACATAAACCGCATCGACATAGCAGAAAAATGTGAAGGCCGGGTTTTCCGCCAGAGCTGTCTGAAATTTTGCGTATGTTTCTCTTCTGGCTTCCTCATCCTCTGTCTGACGGGCCGCCGTCAGATACTGATCCACCAGCGCATTGGAATAGCCGGAATAATTGGCCCCCTTCCCGGTACCGAATACTTTGTATGTATGGTCGTCCGCATCGAAAGGCGACCCCCAGCCGATGATACAGCACTCCTGCCCGCTCCAGTCAATCCCCTCTGCGGGCACTTCCGCCTTCACATCCAGACCAGTTTCCTGAAGCTGCTGAGCTGCAATCTGCGCCATGTCAATACGAACCTGGTCATCCGCAGACGCATTGATGGTAAATCCGATCCGTTCTCCATTCCGATACCAGTAGCCGTCCTCCTGTTTCTCACAGCCTGCTTCTTTCAGAAGCTCCTCCGCTTTCTCAGGGTTATAATCATAATGTTCCACATCATCATAATTATAAATATTTCTCTGAAGGGGACTGTAGGCCACATCTCCGCAGCCCAGAAGCACGGTATCCAGAATCGCCTGGCGGTCAATGGCATAATTGATGGCCGGAATAAGGTCCGCATTCTTCTGCCAGTATTCATTCTGAAAATTATACATAATTCCGCGGTAATCCGCTGTTGTCATATCATAAATCCGGTACCCCGCCAGCTCACGGAATGCAGTTACATCCCGGGGCGTCACCTGGGCAAGATCCAGTTCTCCCGTCTGAAGCTGCATTGCTTTTGCATTGGTATCCGATACAATCCGGAAAATGATCCTGTCAATATTGGCCGGACCTGCGAAATAATCTTCATTTTTCACCAGAGTAATCGCCTGTCCCGCTTCCCAGCTTTCCAGTTTATAGGGGCCTGTGCCTACCGGATTCCGGAAAAAGTCAGATTCCTGCATATCCTGACCTTCCAGCAAATGCTTCGGAAGAATCGACATCGTCATATAGTCTAAAAATGCCGCATTAGGCGCGGAAAGACGAAAAGAAACCGTATGCTCATCAATGACCGTAATCTCCTCCACATCCTCATAATTCGGTGCGTTCTCCGATCCGTTCTCCGGATTCATAATCGCCTCAAAAGTAAACTTTACATCCTCCGCAGTAAACGGCGCTCCGTCATGCCATGTAACATTTTCCTCCAGATGAAACGTATACGTCAGAGTTGTCTCATCATACTCCCAGCTTTTCGCCAGACGGGGAACCACCCGATTATCTCCGTCATGATCTGTCAGACCATCAAACAACAGAGCATTGATTTCTCCATGTTCATCCATGGCCGGGTTAATCCTTGTATAATCATTGCTTCCATAAACAAGAGTTGTACCTTCTGTCTCTTCTTCCGCCGCAGACAGGCTTCCCTCTCCGGCAGACGCAGAAGTCTCCTTTCCACAGGCTGCCAGCCCCAGGCTTACAGCACAAATAAGCAAAATCGATATCAGTCTTTTTATTTTTCTCATCTGATCCTCTCCTTCAATTACAGATTCCGCTCCATTTCTTTATCATAGTACACGGATTTCCTTATACTTTCTGCTTTTATACCATAACAAACCGACGGGAAAACCGCAAGCCGGGGGAGCTTTTACGGCTTGTTTTTTTACTGAAAATGTGATTAAATTTAAAAACAAAAAGTTTACAAAGGGGGATTTTTATGCCAGCCGATATGAAAAAAATCATTGCCGAAACATTTCTCAAAATGATTCAGCATAAGAATATAGACAAAATTACTGTGAAAGCGTTAATTGAAGAATGCCACATTTCCCGCCAGACTTTTTACTACCATTTCCAGGATATCATGGATGTACTGGAATGGTCCTTACGGCAGGCAACACAATTATTAAGCGAAAAAAGTCTGCAGTCAGAAAACATGCGCTCTGCACTGCAGATTTTTATCTCCTTTACTGTAGAACAGTTCCCCATGGTTCAAAAGCTGATGAACTCTCAAAGACGAAGCCAGATTGAACAGCTTCTGATTGATTCTGTCAGTGTTTATCTGAATAAAATGGCCGAGGCTCAGTCACGGCAACAGGATGTATCCGTGAACTATGCGGATCGCGACGTTCTTCTCCGATACAATGCCTGCGGTCTGGTAGGCGTTCTGTTAGCCTACGGCGGGAAATCCGATCTGGATCAGGACAAACTGGCGCTCCAGCTGGAAAGAATTTTATCCAGTGAAATGTCCGAATGGATGAACAGGTAATCTCCTAATAGCGGCGTCTCAGCAGGTAAACCGAAATCCCCAATACAATTAATAACACACCCGAAATCAGTTCTCCCCAGCCGACAATTTTTCTATTCCTCATAAGTCTGCTCCTTTCTGTACGACTTTTTGTGATTACAAATTATCTGAAATCACAGCATTTCACCATTTTCACTCTGTCAGATCTGTCCTTACAAACGCCCGCGATTGTAAGGTTTTTTTACATATCCGCCTATTTGTAAGGACACAAACAGAATTTTGAGAGTGGTGCATTTAAAATGATATTGATATAACAGAAAACAGAAAGGAGGAAATCTTCATAATGAAAATGAACCAGGAAATATTTGCAATCAAGCTGTATGAAATGGATCGGGAATATGCGAAACTTCAAAGCAGAATCCGTCTCTGCGGACAGGAAGGCCATTCAAAAATCCGCCAGGAATTACAGAAAATAAAGGATGAATATGTAGAACAGAATCTGATCGTCCGACAGCGCGCAGAAGGCAGCCGTTCTCCGGCAGTGGCTGAACTGGCACAGATACAGATGGAATATTACCGGAAAATGGAGCAGCTGCTGAAAGGACAGCTGGAAAATGAACTGCACTCAGAAGGAAGCAGTCCGTCAGAAGATAAAGCAGAAGCGATTGGTCTGTATGCCGAATACGCCATTGATCAGGCAGCTCAGGCCATACGATACGCCCTGATCGCATCACTTTCCGCCATGGATCTGCAGCTCAGCGCGGAAGAACAAGATTAAAGGAGGATAACAAAATGCAAGAAGTAAAAGGACCAAAGAAACCCTTAATTTATTATTATGGAATTGTTGTGCTGATTCTGCTGCTGCTCAATTTCCTTGCCATTCCCTGGCTGAACCAGCGCCAGATCCAGCAGGTAGACTACGGCACCTTCGTGGAAATGGCAGAAAACAAAGAACTGGGAAAAGTAGAGGTACAGCAGGAAGATAATCAGATTCTGTTTACGGATAAAGACAATACTACTATCTACAAAACAGGAATGATGCCCGATCAGGAACTGACCCAGCGTCTTCTGGACTCCAGGGCCCAGTTCGAAGGAGAAATCATCCAGCAGGTGAATCCGTTTCTGTCGTTCCTTCTGACCTGGATCCTTCCCATCATTATTTTTATTTCCATAGGACAGTACATGGCCAAAAGAGTAATGAAAAATGCCGGGGGCTCCAATGCCATGATGTTCGGCAAAAGCAATGCCCGTATCTATGTAAAATCTTCTGACGGCATCAAATTTTCTGATATAGCCGGTGAGGACGAAGCAAAAGAAAATCTTTCAGAAATTGTGGATTATCTGCACAATCCCAATAAATATAAAGATATCGGCGCCTCCATGCCGAAAGGTATCCTGCTGGTAGGCCCTCCCGGTACCGGAAAAACCATGCTGGCGAAAGCCGTTGCCGGAGAATCCAATGTTCCCTTCTTCTCCATATCCGGCTCCGAATTCGTAGAAATGTTCGTAGGTATGGGGGCCTCCAAGGTACGGGAACTTTTTAAACAGGCCAAGGAAAAAGCCCCCTGTATTGTATTCATTGATGAGATCGACGCCATCGGCCAGAAACGTGACGGACGGGTCGGCGGCAACGATGAACGCGAGCAGACACTGAACCAGCTTCTTACCGAGATGGATGGTTTTGAGGGAAATAACGGAGTAATTATTCTGGCGGCTACAAACCGGCCGGAAACACTGGATCCGGCGCTGACCCGTCCCGGCCGTTTTGACCGTCGGGTGCCGGTGGAGCTTCCTGATCTGAAAGGCCGGGAAGAAATCCTGAAAGTACATGCAAAGAAAATCAAACTGGGCGAAAATGTGGATTTCAGCAAGATCGCCCGGATGGCATCCGGAGCTTCCGGCGCCGAGCTTGCCAACATTATCAATGAAGCAGCCCTGCGGGCGGTACGTGATCATCGCAGTTATGTAACCGAAGCCGACCTTGAGGAAAGCATCGAAGTAGTTATCGCCGGATATCAGAAGAAAAATGCCATTCTCACCGACACTGAGAAAAAAATTGTGGCCTATCACGAAGTCGGCCATGCCCTTGTGGCAGCAAAACAGACCAATTCTGCTCCGGTTCAGAAAATCACTATTGTTCCCCGTACCTCCGGGGCACTGGGATACACCATGCAGGTGGAGGAAGGCAACCATTATCTCATGAGTCAGGCTGAACTGGAAAACAAAATTGCGACCCTGACCGGCGGACGTGCCGCGGAGGAACTGATTTTCCATTCCGCTTCCACCGGCGCTTCCAACGACATTGAACAGGCCACAAAACTGGCCCGGGCCATGATTACCCGTTATGGCATGAGCAAAGATTTTGATATGGTAGCCCTGGAAACTGTCAATAACCAGTATCTGGGCGGAGATTCCAGCCTGGCCTGCTCTGCGGAAACTCAGACAGAAATTGATAAACAGGTCATTACACTGGTAAAGCAGCAACATGAAAAAGCGATGAAAATTCTCAATGAAAACCGTCAGAAACTGGATGAAATTTCAGAATACCTTTATGAAAAAGAGACGATCACCGGAGAGGAATTTATGGACATTCTGAACCGAAATTAAAAAACAGGCGCAGAATACGTTTGCCGCAAACAAACACATTCTGCGCTTTATTCTTACATTTGAAGTTTTTTCCGCTTCTTCTGACGCACCAGCAGCACAACCAGCCCCGCAGCGGCGGCGGCCCCGATAATCCAGGCCCATACCGGAATATCATAAATATTAAAACATCTCACATGAATCCACATCTGATTGATGCTGTTATTCGCCTCATCATCAAAATAGACCATAATGGACGACCGGTTCAGTGTTTCTGCATCGGGATACTGGGCATAAAGCTGCCTGTAAACCTGATCTTCCGGAGCGGTGATTACATAATCCTCATCATTTTCATCCCCCGAAAAAAAAGCTCCAACCGGGTACTCTGCAACATCTTCCTCATCTTCCTCCGCTCCATAGCACCAGTCTGCATACTCAAAAATCCGTCCGTCCTCACCGCCGGCAATCACGGAAGTATATCCGATATAGTACATGTTCCGGATTACATTATCCGGGCGGGAAAGAAAGTTGATAAACGCCTCGGCCGCCTGCTGTTTTGCCGCGTCTCCGTTAATGCCGTCTTTCAGCATCACCCAGCCGTCAAAATAGATATTTGTAGATTCCTCCGGAACCGCAAAAGCCAGTGTGAAGTCATCTTCGTCCGCCTGATCCATCGTATATACGGCGTCACCGGACCACTGATAATTCGCCACCACTCTCCCGGTGATCATGTCCACCTTTCCGGAGTCTGTTTCAAACGAATAGGCATTGTTCTTTACATCCTGAAGATAGGATTCAACCTGTGCAATTGTCTCCGGAGAAACATCATTCATTTCGTCCTCCAGACGCTGCTCATAATCGGGATCTGACAAAAAATCCGGACTGGTCAGCAGGTCTGATTTGATGGCGCCCACCGCCGCGAAATAGGAATCCCGCACATTGTCTTTAATCGTCACCTGACGGTAATATTTTTCATCATTCAGAATCTTCCAGCTGGCCGCATCTTCCTCAGAAACCACATCAGGGTTATAAACAATTCCCGTAACTCCCCACATATAACCGGCCGCATATTTTCCCCAGGTCTCACCGTTAATTTCCTTTGTATCAAATATATCCCGGATAAATGGAGATACGCCGTTAATGTAATAATTATGTTCATTATCTGTATCAAAAAATCCCTCTGACAGAGGCACAAGCTCATCCTCCGCCATCAGTTTCATAATCATATACTCCGAAGGACAGACAAGATCATACGTATCTCCCAGCGTCAGCATATTGTAGAGATCCTCATTCGTTCCAAACGTGGAGTATTCCACATCCACATCCACTCCGTAATTTTCCAGATACCATTCTTCGAAATCCTCTACCATGGAGTTGACCCCAGTGATATCTCCGCTTTCCAGATCAATCGTTTCTTCTTCATCCCAGTCGCCCAGGTCAATATACTCTTCCCAGTTGCATACCCTTAAAGTCACCTTCGGCACAGCCCCGCTTCCGGCGCCGGCGGCAGCTGCTTCGGGAGTCTCATCCTGTTCCCCGGAGGACTCTGCCGCCTGAGCCCGGACAGCCCCGCCGGGGAAATTTCCGGCTGTCCCAGAAAAGAGCGCGCCCCCAAGAATTCCGGCAAGAGATAAGGCCAGCATACGTTTTGCAGTTTTCTCAGTTTTCATAGGTACGCCCACCTCCTGACTGATTTCGGTTTGCCCGCACATTCATTACCACCACAACAATCACAACGATGGCAAAAGTCACCGTTGACAGCGCCCACAGCGCCGTTTTGATTTCCGTCTGAGCCCCCTTGGTGGCGTTCACCACATAGGTGCTGATCGTATCAAAAGTAGCCGGTTTTGTATAGGTCGCAATAAAATAGTCATCCAGCGACAGTGTGACCGCCAGTGCAAAACCGGATACGATTCCCGATGCAATCTGCGGGATCACCACTCTGCGGAGAGCCGTCACCGGCGTTGCCCCCAGATCCAGAGCCGCTTCATAAATACTCGGATCCATCTGCTTCAGCTTCGGCATTACAGACAGATAAACAAAGGGCGCGCACAGCGTCACATGCCCTGCCACCAGAGGCACAAATGTATCCTTGCTGACTCCGAAAACCACTACCAGCAGAATACAGATAGAAAATCCGGTCACTACATCTGCGTTCACCACCGGCACCTGGTTCATGGTGGAAATCATGGAGCCCACTCTTTTTCTGGAATAGAAAGCTCCTATAGCTCCGGCTGTTCCCAGCACAGTAGCAATTGCAGCTGCTCCCAGAGCCAGAACCACCGTTCCGACAATCATGCCAGTCAACTCCGGCGTTGTAAAAAGCGTTACATAATTATGGAAAGAAAATCCCCGGATCGCGCCAATGTGGGTCGCGTCTGTAAAACTGTAAACTACAAGAATCAGAATCGGCGCATATAAAAATGCCAGTACCAGAATCAGAAAAATTCCCTTTGCCTTTTTCACAGCAGCGCACCTCCCACCTTTCGTGTATCTTCTCCGCCCCTTCCGGTCAGGAAGGTAAACAGACAAATAATTCCCAGAAGAATCAGCGCAATCATGGATCCGCCGTTCCAGTTATAAGCAGCAAAATAACTGCCGATCAGACTTCCCATAATATAGGTGCTGTTATAAAGCATATCCAGCACCACATAATTGGTCATAGCCGGCAAAAACACCATGGATACACCGCTGATAATTCCCGGCACAGACAACGGCAGCACCACCCGCAGAAACGCGCTTTTCCCATCCGCTCCCAGATCCCTGGCAGCCTCTACCAGAGAACCGTCCAGCTTTGAAAGCGTGTTATAAATGGGCAGGATCATAAACGGCAGAAAATCATATGACATACCCACTACCGCATTCAGAAACGGGTAAAACGATAAATTGCCCTCTATTACTGTCAGTATTTCCTTCAGCGCCGTGATCCGCAGGGAAAAGTTAATCCACATGGGCATAATAAAAAGCAGAAGCAGCGCAGATCTGTTTTTTAACCTGCTGTTTGCCAGAATATACGCCGTCGGATAGGCAATCAGCAGACATACTGCCGTTGTCACCAGCGCAACCGCGAAACTGTAAAACAGCGTTCCCAGAGTGTTGGCATTTGCAAAAAATCCCACCAGGTTTGAAAATGTGGGATTTCCGTTCCCGTCCGTAAAAGCATAATAAAACAGAACAGCCAGCGGAGCCGCCACAAAAACAAACAAAAACGCGGCATATGGTATCCCCAGAATTTTTCTGGAAAATCGAAACTTTTTCAATCCTCTCTCCTCCCAAAACTTCCTATCGTTTTATCTGAAATGTCATCTTCTCCACCGGCATCAGCAGGCCCACATGATCATCCATATTCCACAGATACTCATCATCCACTACAAAGTCCTGCTCCACATCCTCCGTGTGAATTACATAGCTGTAATGATCACCTTTGTAAATCAGGTTCCTGATATATCCGTGAACAATTCCTTCTTCTACCTGATCTGTCATGGTGATATCCTCCGGCTGAATGGACACAATCACCTTCGTCCGGCGCACATCCACCGTTTCCCCGGCGGCATCCACCAGAGTTCCGTCTTCCAGTCGCCTGCTTCCCCGGATAATTTTTGTCACACTGACATCCAGCTCATGGCCGTTATACTCCAGCCTGTAATTGCGGTTCAGATCCGCCGCAAAAATATTTGTATGATCCTCGGCAATCATAATATGGATATTGTCAGGCTCCACACAGATGCCCACTCTGTCGCCAACTTTCGCGGAGCGGACTGACTGAGCCACCATCTCATTCTTCCCGGATTCCACCGTAATTTCATAATGCATTCCCTTAAACACCACAGATGTCACAGTTCCGCAAATCGTTCCGTTCTCCGGAAGCGTCAGCTCCACATCCTCCGGCCGTACTACGGCAGTGATATGGGTTCCTTCCTCAATATCATCCACGCAGACAAATTCACCGCCGCAGAACCGCGCCCGCAGATGTCCCGTCATTATTCCGTTAAAGATATTACTTTCTCCGATAAAGTCCGCCACAAAAGCATTCTTCGGCTCGTTGTAAATATCCTCCGGCGTACCAAGCTGCTGAATCTTTCCTTCATTCATAACCACAATCTGATCCGACATGGTCAGAGCCTCTTCCTGGTCATGGGTGACATAAATAAATGTGATACCCAGCTCATCATGCATGGATTTTAACTCCAGCTGCATCTCTTTTCTCATTTTCAGGTCCAGAGCTCCCAGAGGCTCATCCAGAAGCAGAATCTCCGGCTCATTTACCAGTGCACGGGCAATAGCGACTCTCTGCTGCTGCCCTCCTGAAAGAGTGGAAACAGAACGGTTTTCAAATCCTTCCAGATCCACCAGATCCAGCACTTTTTTTACCTTCCGGACAATTACCTCCTGGGGCAGCTTTTTCTGCTTCAGTCCGAAAGCAATGTTTTCAAAAATATTCATATGGGGAAACAGCGCATATCTCTGAAAGACTGTATTCACCGGCCGCTTATTCGGCGGCAGATCCGTAATATTTTTCCCGTTCAGCAGAATCTCTCCCCCGGTGGGAGTGTCAAATCCCGCAATCATACGCAGGGTCGTTGTTTTTCCGCAGCCGGAAGGCCCCAGAAAGGTCACAAACTCTCCCCGTTTGATCTGCAGATTAAAATCAGACACGGCAGTAAAACCATCCTCATAGGTTTTTGTCAGATGCCGCAGTTCAATAATGTTTTCTTCCCGTTCTTTTGACATAACTATTCTCCCTCATCCTCCTGTTATATTATTTCCCGCCATTTCAGAATGTAGGCGGCGTACTCACCCAGATCAGCTTTGCCGGACGGCTGCTGCTGTTTTCAATTCTGTGGGGACGGTTGGCCGTATAGTAAAAACTTTCTCCGCTCTTCACCACATAGACCTTTTCTCCCAGATACAGACGGATCCGTCCTGAGATTACATAACCAAACTCTTCTCCCTCATGGGGCCGGTCCTCCTCCAGCTGCTGATGGGGCTGCAGAACTACCAGAAGAGGCTCCATCTGGTTCTTCTGGGCAGTAGGAACGATCCACTGAATACTGTTCCCTCCCTCATCAATCTTTTCAAAAAATCCTTCCTCAGAAAAAACCACCTGCTCTTCTTCGGCCTCCCGGAAAAATTCGGCGGCAGTGGTTCCCAGACACTCAATCAGATCCAGAAGCGTCACCACCGACGGCGCCACCTGCCCCCGCTCCAGCTGGGATATATATCCTTTTGTCAGTTCCGTCCGGTCTGCCAGCTCCTGCTGCGTCAGTCCGTTTCGGTCCCGCAGTTCTCTGATTTTCTTTCCAATACTCTGATAAATATAATCCGCTTCCATAATTTCCGCACCGTTTCTTTTACTCCTCCGGCCTGCATTTTCACTCCTGAAATTCCTACTATATCAGTCGCTTTTATGATAAACAAAAAATCAATTATTACTAAACTTTCAGCGCAGATATGATTATACATATCGCCGCGGAAATGTCAATAATGTATTGTGATTTTTTTCACAGGAAATGCACTTTTTTCTATACAGATTTTTCCCACAAAAAATGCCGTCCGCCACGGCACATGCCCCAAAGCAGACGACATTAAAATCTCTCAATTTAATTCGATTTTGATTTATTTTGCTGAAGTACCTCATTCATACTTCCCGACCGATACCCCATCAGGTCCAGAGTCACATAGGAAAAGCCCAGTTCTTTCAGATAACCGGTTACTTCTTTCCGGGTCTGCGGCTCCATAAGACGCTCCAGTTCTTCGTTCAGAAGCTCAATCCGCGCCAGATTTCCGTGAATCCGCACCCGAAACTGATGAAATCCCAGATCCATCAGCTTCTGCTCTGCCCGATCCACCATATCAAGCTTTTCTTTTGTAATACGCTCCCCGTATACAAACCGCGAGGCCAGGCAGGCAAAAGAGGGCTTTTTCCAGGTGGAGAGCCCATGCTCCTTTGACAAAATGCGGATCTCCTCCTTTGTCAGACCGGCATCCTGGAGAATGCTGACAATTCCCATTTCCCGCAGAGCCCGGATACCCGGCCGGTAATCCGACAAATCATCCATATTAGAACCGTCCAGCACCCAGTCAATTCCTTCCGCCTCTGCCATTTGACGCATTCTTGAAAACAGAACCTTTTTACACAGATAGCAGCGGTCCGGAGGATTGTCGCAGAAGCCTTCCACTTCATCCGGCTGAATCCGGCAGATCAGCTGACGAATTCCATGTGCTCTGCAGAACTCCTCCGCCTCCGCATTTTCCCGCACAGGAACCCAGTCACACTGTACAGTCAGCGCCAGAACATCATCTCCCAGCGCCTCGTGAGCCGCGTATAAGAGAAAGGTGGAATCCACTCCGCCGGAGAAGGCAACAGCTGCCTTTTTCATATCTTTCAGTTTTTGCTGCAAAATCTGCCATTTCCGTTCTGAAGTCCTCTCCCTCAGGCTTTTATCCGAAAAAATTCCCTCACTCATGCACTGGCCGCTCCTTTATTATTCTCCTTCCAGCATCTCCTGATAAAACTTTGTATAATCATGCCGCTGTTCCTTCTGGAAGGCAATCGCTGATTTTGGATGCGCATTAAGAATTCCCGTCAGCATATAGGACACATCGAATCCCCACTCATACTTTTGTTTCATATCATCCATGTAATTCTCTATAAATTTCAGCATGGGCATTATATCATACTTTGGATTTTTCAGAAAGCCCAGAAGAGACTCCAGGAAGCAATTGCCTGCCCCCCGTCCCATGCCGCATACGGTTCCGTCCAGCAGGCTGGCTCCATAGCGCAGAGACTCAATTGTATTGGCAAAAGCAAGCTGCTGATTATTGTGTCCGTGATATCCGATCGTAATTCCGTACTTTTCTCCCACTTCCATGTAAAGTTCTGTCAGCGCCTTTACCTGTTCCGGATAGAAAGCCCCGTAGCTGTCCACCAGATAAATATAATCCACACCGGAATGAGCCAGCATTTCCAGTCCGGCTTCCAGCTCCATCTCATTAATTTTGGATACTGCCATAATATTGACGCAGACCTCGTATCCCTTCTGCTTGGCGTCCACAATCATCTCTATGGCAGTGGGGATCTGATGAATATAAGTAGCCACCCGCACCAGGTCGATCACACTCTCACTTCTCGGCAGAATATCTGTTTTATAATCGCAGCGTCCCACATCTGCCATAACCGAAATTTTCAGGGGACTGTCGTTCTCTCCCACGATATTCCGAATCGCCTCCTCGTCACAGAACTTCCACTTTCCGAATTCCTCTGTGGAAAAAATCCGCTTCGACGCTTTATATCCAAACTCCATATAGTCTACGCCGCTCGCAATATTCACCTGATATAAAGCTTTCACAAAATCATCGGAAAAATCAAAATTATTTACCAGGCCTCCATCCCGCAGAGTACAGTCCAGAACGCGGATGTCCGGACAGTAGGACATAAGAACCCTTCCATTGCTGTTTTTCAGTGCCATAATTTCATCCCCTTTTCTCAGTTTAAAGTGTTAAAGTGAATTATAACAGGACTTTCCCCACATGTCAATCATGGAATTCCATCCGTCCCACCTGATATATAAAATTATTCCCCGATATGCATTGACAGCCGGTTTTCCGGAACACTACAATAGAAACGGAGGTAAATTACTATGAACTATGATGTAATTATTATAGGAGCCGGCCCCGGCGGCATTTTCTCTGCCTGGGAACTGACCGCCCGCCGGCCGGACTTGAAAATTGCCGTCTTCGAAGCCGGTTATCCCCTGGAAAAACGCCGCTGTCCCATCAACGAAAGGAAGGTGCCTCACTGCATCAAGTGTTCCACCTGCGCTATCATGAGCGGATTCGGAGGCGCGGGCGCTTTTTCCGACGGAAAGTATAATATTACCAATGACTTCGGCGGCACTCTGTACGAACATATCGGCAGAGAACAGGCGCTGGAACTGATGCACTATGTAGATCAGATCAACACTGCCAACGGCGGGGAGAACACCAAGCTGTATTCTACATCCGGAACACAGCTGAAAAAAATCTGCATGCAGAACAAACTGAAACTGCTGGACGCCTCCGTGCGGCATCTGGGCACAGACAAGAACTATATCGTTTTGGGAAAACTGTATCAAAAACTGAGTCAGACGGTCGATTTCTTCTTTCAGACGCCTGTTACAGAGGTGGAATGCATAAAAGACGGTTACCGCATCCACTACGGAGAAACTTTTGCAGACTGCCGGAAATGTATCATCTCTGTGGGCAGAATCGGAAGCAAATGGATGGAAAACATATGCCGGGATCTTGCCATTCCCACAAAATCCAATCGGGTGGATATCGGCGTACGGGTAGAACTGCCCGCCGTCATTTTTTCTCACCTTACTGACGAACTCTATGAGAGCAAGATTGTTTACCGGACAGAAAAATTTGAAGATAACGTACGGACTTTCTGTATGAATCCCCATGGCATTGTCGTAAATGAAAATACCAACGGCATCGTCACCGTCAACGGCCACAGCTATGAGGATCCGGAACATCAGACAGAAAATACCAACTTTGCCCTGCTGGTAGCAAAACACTTCTCCGAGCCATTCCGGGACAGCAACGGCTACGGCGAAAGTATTGCCCGGCTGTCCAATATGCTGGGCGGCGGGGTCATCGTTCAGCGATTCGGAGATCTCATGAGAGGACGCCGAAGCACCGAAAAGAGGATTGCAGAAGGACTGGTAACTCCCACGCTTTCGGCGACTCCCGGCGATCTGAGTCTGGTTCTTCCGAAGCGCATTCTTGACGGTATTATAGAAATGATCTGCGCCCTGGATAAAATCGCACCGGGCACCGCCAATGATGACACGCTTCTTTACGGCGTGGAAGTCAAATTCTACAATATGGAAGTGGAAATTGACGAAAATCTGGAAAGCCGTCACAAGGGTCTCTATATCATCGGCGACGGAAGCGGCGTTACTCATTCTCTTTCCCACGCCTCTGCCAGCGGCGTCCATGTGGCCCGCCATATCGCAGAGCATATGCCGGGCGGAATGTAGTTCCCGGCGGTGCAGACAGTATCATAAAAGACAGCCGGCCCGCTGTTTTTCTACATCAGCGGGCCGAACAGGCGCAGAAAACTCTGCCAGACCTGCATCGGGAACGGCGTTTTCTGTGTCCTGACTTCTTTGCAGACCGGAAAAATTTCCGCAAAATCTTTCTCAATATCTTCTATCGCCGGGCTGCCGTACAGAAAAACCGCATCCTCAAAATGAAGATAAAAACTGCGGCAGTCCAGGTTAATACTTCCCACCACTGCCGTTTTTCCATCGCAGATCCATTGTTTTCCATGGCAGAATCCGGGAGTATATTCAAAGATGCGGACTCCCGCATCCAGAAGCTTCCCATAAAAAGACCTCGTCACCTGAAAAATCAGCTTTTTGTCCGGAATGCCGGGGGTGACAATACGCACATCCACGCCTCTTCTGGCCGCCAGAACAAGCTCCCGTTCCATCTCGGCCCCGGGAATCAGATAGGGAGTCATCAGATAGACGAAATCCTCTGCACCTTTCAGCATATTCAGATATACATTTTCCCCCAGCGGCTCTTCATCCAGGGGACTGTCCCCGTATGGCTGTACAAATTCCCGGCAGTCTTCCGTATGATCCGCACAGCCGGAAGCCCCGCCGCCAGACTGAGAAAACCCGACGCTGTGTTCCGGCCTTTTCACATTCAGATATGCATCCCAGTCTGCGTCCGTTTCTCTGACAGCGTTCCACATTTCAAGAAACATAGCCGTAAAACTCCTTGCTCCTTCTCCAAAAATCCCCAGCCCTGTATCTTTCCAGAAACCATACGGCTCTGTAAAATGAAAGTATTCCTCCGTCAGATTGTAGCCGCCCGTAAATGCCCACAGTCCGTCTATAACCATAATTTTTCTGTGGTCCCGGTGATGAACAAAACCGTTTGCCCAGGGCGTCAGGGGATTAAAAATCCTGCAGGAAATTCCGTTCCGGATAAGTTCCGCGGCAAACTTCCGATTCACATAGGGGATACTTCCCATAGCGTCATACATCACCCGCACTTCTACTCCCTGTTTTCTTTTTTCATAAAGGATTTCCCTGATCTCAGCAAACCCCTGCTTATCCTCCAGAGAATAATACTCCAGAAAAATGAAGTGTTCCGCCGCTTTCAGCGCCTCAATCTGAACCCTGACAGCATCCGAAGAATCCTTAAAAAATCTGCTTTCTGTATTTTCCCAGACCGGACAGCCTCCCCAGTTTTCAATATATTCCATCTGCTGAAGAATTCTGTGATCCTCCATCTGCTTCCAGACACCCTGCTGCCGGCTCAGACAGGCTCTCCGCTTTTCTTCACAATCCCGAAAACGTTTTTTCTTTGCCGGCCCCAGTCCCAGCTTTCCCAGAAGCACATACATTGACAGTCCCAGCACCGGCAAGGTCAGAATCAGAAAAACCCAGGAAATCTGCTTGCCTGTATTCCCGCTCTTCCAGCAAATCCGCAGGCACACAAAAACAGACAGTATACGCAGCACAATCTCTACAAATACTGCCTGTTTTTCCAGCATCTTCAATACAATCGCCCCGCAGGCAATCTGAAGTACAACAGAAACAATTACGGGCAGAAGACGGATCAGGTTCCTTTTCAATGCCAGCTTCAATTCATACATATCGTTTCCTCCCGGTTTCATCAGAAAATTATTCTTTATTTTCTGTGATCCGGCAGGGTTTTATGCACAAATAAGCAGACCGGTTCCCTTTCCGTCTTCCTGTTTTTTCTAATCATATATCTGATTGATCGTCACTTCAAATGTGGCATCTTTTCCGTTCAGCTCTTCATTTCCATAATCCTCCGGAAACGTAACTTCCACTGTCACCTCATCACCTTCCTGATAGCCGATAAGCTGTTCTTCAAAATCATCTATGTAGCTTCCGGAACCGATGGTCAGATCCGTACCGGCTCCGTTGGTGCTTCCGCCGTCAAAAGCAACACCGTCCACATAACCGGTATAATCAATATTAACGGTATCCCCGTCCTGTACCGTGCGTACCTCGTCAGAATCCGCAGCGCTTCCGGTCTCACTGTCCGCGGAAAGTTCAGATTCCGCACTTCCGTCGGAACTTCCGGAATCTCTCACCGCATGATAACAGAGACTTCCCACAACCACGGCCGCGCAGATAATCAGCACAACTATGATCAGCCGTTTTTTCGGAGACATTCCGGAAGAGTTTTCCGCTTCCTCCTGCTTCGGATTCTGTATGCTCTGCAGACGGCTGAGTGCATTCCGGTCCTTTTTGCGCTGAAGTTCTCCGCTCCGGTTTTTCGGATACCGTGTATTTTTTATCTTTTCCTCCAGAAGAGCATTTACGGTAGCTCCCTCTGAATTCTTCTCCTTCAGATCATATCCCCATGTTTCCAGCTGTTGCAGGCGCTCCACTTCATTCTCCGCAGTGGCAGCCTCCAGTATAATATCCAGCCGCTGTTCCACCGTCAGTTCAGAAGGCTTTACCCCCTTCAAAAGGGCAAACAGATCATCCGCGCCTCCCGCCAGTCTGTAATATTGAGAAACCACTTTTTTCTGCCGGATTACCCGCTCCGCAGCGGCTGGATGTGTTACCCGGCAGGCCAGATCAAAAAGAGCCTCACAGACCTGATCATTATTCCAGTCAAACTTTTTCGGATACTTATCCAGAATATCCGCAATGAAATCCCGGTTCTGCCAGCTGCTGCAGTCAATGTCAAGGATCTGCGGATCAAAAGTATCCAGTTCCCTGGACAGAATTTTTATAATCTGCGGATCCCGCAAAGCAACCAGATCCTGCAGCGTCCGGATCTTTTCCTCTTCGGGAATTTCCTTCATAATTCCTTTTTTCAGCTGCGCTCTGATTTCCTCTCGCTTGTATTCCTGAATCAGTTTCTTCAGAAGTTCATATTTCTCGGATGCCATTTCTTACCTCCCGGATTATAATATCTGGGAAAATTTTAAGAAACTTATGTGATGAAAATTTAGAAATTCTATGATCTTTTTATGAACCAGAGGGCGCCTCTGCCGACGCCCCCTGTCTGAAAAGCTTATTTTTTTTGCTTTTTTATGACTCCCAGCCGCCCCTCCATGGCCTCTACCACGGCTCTGAGAACTTTCACTCTGGCATAATACTTATCATTTCCCTCCACAATAATCCACGGAGCATAGGTAGTGGAAGTACGGACAAGCATCTCATCCACAGCCTTCTCATACTCGTCCCATTTCTCACGATTCCGCCAGTCCTCATCCGTAATTTTCCACTGCTTGTCCGGATTCTCCATACGCTCCTTGAACCGGCGCTCCTGCTCATCTTTATCAATCTGCATCCAGAATTTCAGAACGATGGCGCCATGCTCGGCAAACTGCTTCTCCATCTCATTGATTTCCTGATAAGCCCGCTGCCACTCATCTCTGGTACAGAATCCCTCGATCCGCTCTACCATCACACGTCCGTACCAGGTCCGGTCAAAGATTGCAATATGGCCGTCCTTAGGAACATGATTCCAGAAACGCCACAGATAATGATGCACTTTTTCAATATCGTTAGGCGAAGCGGTCGGATGCACAATATATCCCCTGGGATCCATCCGCTCTGTGAGACGCTTGATCGCGCCGCCCTTTCCGCCGGCATCCCATCCTTCAAATCCCAGAATCATCGGAATCCTCCTGCGGTACAGCTCCCCGTGAAGCTCCTCAATGCGGCTCTGCAGCTCCCTCAGCTGTTTCTTATATTCATCCCTTTCCAGAGTGAGACTCAAATCTACTTTCTTCAGACTGGAAGTACGCAGAACTTCATCGTTATACTCGGAAGCGGGAAGCGGCACATGGGAAACTGTCGTATCCGACGCAGACCCTTCCGCTTTTCTTCGAAGCGCCGCCTTCAAAGCCTCAATCACTGCTGTGTAAATCTTTACCGTAGCGAACTCCCGATCCATGGACTCCACAATCGTCCAGGGCGCATAAGCGGTATCTGTATACTCCAGCATTTCATCATTCATTTCTTTATACAGATCAAAATCTTTGTTCCGTCTCAGATCATCTTCCGAAACGCGCCATGCGCTGGAACGGGATTCCATCAGTTTTTTAAAGCGTTTCTTCTGCTCCTTTTTATCAATGCACAGGAAAAGTTTGATAATTACATTCCCGTCCGCCGCCAGCTGACGTTCAAAGGAATTGATCTCATTATAATAGGATGCCAGACGCTTCTCAGAAGTGATTCCGTCAAACCGGTCAATCATCACCTTCCGATACCAGCTCCGGTCAAAAATCGCCATCTGATCCCTTGCCGGAAGTTTTGTCCAAAAACGCCACAAAAACGGATGCATCATCTCATCCGTGGACTCCGGTCCAATAGAATTTACATAAAAACCCCGGGGATCCAGCGCATGAATCAGTTTTCCGATCTGATATCCTTTTCCCGCCGCTCCGAAACCTTCAAATACAATAATAACCGGAATCTTTTCCGACTTACAGGTTCTCTGCAGCCTGGACATTTCCGGCTCCAGAACCGCCATTCGCTTCTTAAACTCTTCTTTTGACATTCGCTTTGTCAAATCAAGCTGCTGTAACATAGTCTACCCCCTAATTTAAAATATCATTACCTGACAGTAACGTAAAATTTACAATTATTGTACCAAAAAACGCAGGAAATTACTACTAAATCTGATATTTTTGCAGATATTATCAGAAAAATCATTCTATTCTCAGACTCTACTCTTTTTTCAGACAGGAAAAAGGCTCCGACACCGGAGCCTTTTCCCACATAGGGAGGTTGAGTTTATGAAAAAATCTAAAAATAGATGGGTTTTTTGCCGCCTCCCGAAAACGTCGGTGCTTTTCCAACCAACTGCCCCCGGTGGCTTTTTATTTGGTATGGTTATATAATAAATGACAGATGTGAGCAAATTGTGGCAGACATCTAAAGAAATTCTTAGCAATTATAAAAAAATTCGAAACTTTATGAAAGGAAAATGACTCCCGCGCCCTTCCGTACTAAATATCAGAATCCGTTCATACATTATAATAATAACGTTTTTTTGAAAGGCAACCAATGCAGAAAAGCAAAATGCGTTTTTTGGCTTCCGTCACCGGTATCCTGGTGGCTGTTTTCGCAGGCATTCTGGTCATCCAGTCCCAGACAAATTTCATTTCCGTCAGCAGTACCGTAAACGGCCGGGAGCTTCCGATCTACTGTGTGGACACGGACGAAAAGAAAATTTCCATTTCTTTTGACGCTGCCTGGGGGAACGAGGATACTCATCAGATTCTGGATATTCTGGCAAAGCATAACGTACATGCAACTTTTTTCATGACCGGAGGGTGGGTGGAATCTTACCCGGAAGACGTAAAAGCCATTTATGAGGCCGGCCATGATCTGGGAAATCACAGTGAAAATCATAAAAATATGAGCCAGCTTTCTGATGAAGAGATCAAAGAAGAGCTCATGACCGTACACGACCGCGTCAAAGAACTGACCGGATATGAGATGACTCTATTTCGCCCGCCTTACGGAGATTATGACAATGAGGTAATTCTGGGCGCCCGTGCCTGCGGATATTATCCCATACAGTGGTCCATTGACAGCCTGGACTGGAAAGACTATGGTACAGACGACATTATAAGCCGCGTCTGTGACAACGACCAGCTCACCGGCGGCGCCATAATTCTCTGCCACAACGGCGCAAAATATACCGCCCAGGCGTTGGACGCCCTTCTTACTAACCTGGAGCAGCAGGGATATACACTTGTGCCCATTTCAGAACTGATCTACACAGAAAACTACCACATGGATGCCAACGGCATGCAGATTGCGGATACAGATATCAACTGACTTTTTCATAAACGGGAGACTTTTTCTGAAATGCGGAAAAAGTCTCTTGCTGTTTCCATCGGATTATTGTACAGTAAAGAAAAACACTGCCCGGAGAAACTATATATGAACGATAAAACACAGCCAATTCTCTGCTTCGGCGACTCCAATACCTACGGATACGATCCCCGCTCTTATCTGGGAGACCGTTATCCCGAAAATATACGCTGGACAGGCATACTGCGGGAACAAACCCATCTGGATATCAGGAATCTCGGCCAGCCCGGAAGAGAAATTCCCGGATATCAATATGAAATGCAGCAGCTGCAAAACCTGATAGACACAATGCCCACGCCTCCCTGCCTGTGGATCATGCTGGGGTCCAATGATTTGTTAAACGGCCGAAATATAACTGCCGAAACCATTGCCGACCGCATGAGGGCTTTTCTTCTGTATCTGACCCATCAGACGGTCTTTTCTTCCGGCATCATGCGGATTCTTCTGATCTCGCCGCCCCGGATGCGTCCCGGCCAGTGGACAAATGCGCATATACAGTCAGAATCCGCCCGTCTCGGATCATGCATGGAGACTATGCTGCATGAACTGTGCCGTGAAAAACAGCTGTCTCCCCGGAAACTCCTTTTTGCTGACGCCGGTCTCTGGAACCTTCCCGCTGCCTTTGACGGAGTTCATCTGACCGAGGAGGGACACCGGATTTTCGCAGAAAAAATTTCTGTCTTCCTGTAAACTGAAGAAAACAAATCTTTTTCCGTACACACAGAAGAGAACCGATATGTTTCCATACCGGCCCTCTTCTTTTTGATATATAGGTAGAATTATACTTTATTGCATTTCACGGGACATTCCCTTCACATGAGAGGAACGCGCTGCAAGCGGAATCTTTGGCTCCTGCTTCAAACCATGCTGCATGGGCTTCCACTCCACTTTCCTCTTCATTGCTGCAATGGCAATCGGAAAATATGTATACATAAAGATCGGGAATGTAAACAGATAAGCGATCTTTTTTCCGTTGCTGCAGGGAATTTTCTTCCACTGAGTGATCTCCGTGTAGATCCCCAGCAGAAACATTGCCGCAAAAGTGCTGACCAGAAATACTCCCACGGACTGAAGTGTGAACATCCAGTTCTGCGCCGTCGCAATTCCGATCACCAGCATCACCAGTCCGATCAGGGACGCTATTGAAGTCAGCAGAAATGCCGGAAGATATCCCATCATCATATCATAAGAAGAAAATGACTTTTCTCCTGACGCCTTTTCTGCCAGACGTCTGCCATACTTACCAAATACCTGATAATATCCTTTCACCCAGCGAAGCCGCTGATTCCAGGAATCAATCAGCCGTGTAGGCTGCTCATCAAAAAATTCCGCCTTTTCACAATATCCGATCTTGATATCATTTACAATACAATCTGCGGAAAACTCAATATCTTCTGTCAAAAGGAAGAACTTCCAGCCGTTATTTTTCTGAAGCACTTTGGTTGAAACCAGATAACCGGTACCGGAAACCATACAGCTGCTTCCGAAAGCCATTCTTCCCTTATTCAAAAACTCTGCCTCATGCAAAAACCAGAGTCCATAGCCAAATGAAATCCAGTTGGCACCGAAATTTTTGCTGTTGCGGTAGCTGGTCACTACCTCGTATCCGGAATTGAAAACCTTGTTCATTTCTTCTACATAATTCCTTTGCAGAATATTATCTGCATCAAATACGAAATATCCTTCGTAATCTTCCAGAACTCCATCTTCGGACAGTCTGTTGAGAAGATATTCCAGTGCATAGCCCTTTCCGACCTGAACTTTATTGAAACGTTCATAGCACTCAGCCCCCTTCCAGCGGGCAATCGCCGCCGTCCGGTCTGTACAGTTATCGGCTACTACAAACACATCCAGCAGATATCCCGGATAAGTCTGATCATGAATACTGTCGATCAGGTCTCCGATAACCCGCTCTTCATTTCTCGCCGCTATCAGCACTGCGTATCTGTTTTTCTTTCCATTTTCGACAATCCCGGGTTTTTTCATATAACGTATAAAAAAATAAATTGCCTGATAAGAAAAACATACAATAAACGTTGCTATAATTGACCAGTTAATTATCCTTGATACTAACTCAAACATCTTCGTCGCCTGCCTTTCCCCATATTTATCTGCATCGTAAATCGTATCTTTGATGTTACTCTAAATTATATGGGGTACTTCTTAACATTTGCACTTCGTGTCTATGAAAGTTTTCTTTTTCTTTTCTTAAGAAATTATGACGATATCTGTCTAAATTTAAAATCTGTGTAAATACTGCATACCAAAACTCTAATCTGCAGAAAAGTACTCCCTCCCGAACCTGCAGCTTATTCATAAAACTGTCTGCCCGGGAGGGAGCGTCTTAAGTTATCAAAACATACCCGATGGCATTATCCTTCAATTGTCAGATAATGATTCTCTTCGACCGGCTTTTCCGGTTCTTTCTTCGGAACGGCCAGCTTCAGAATACCATTCTCAAATTTTGCATGGATATCATTTTCTGTAATATCCTTTCCTACATAGAAGCTCCTGCTCATATTCCCCATATAGCGCTCGCGCCGGATATACTTGCCATTCTCATCCTTCTGATCATTATTCGTATTTGTCGAAGCGCTGATGATCAGATATCCGTCTTTCAGTTTTGCTTTTACATCCTCTTTCTGGAAACCCGGCAATTCAATATCCACCTCATACCCGGCATCGGTCTCTTTTACATCGGTCTTCATAACATTCGAAGGCTTTCCATAAAACATCCGATCCATATCCGGAAAAGAAAAGTCCATCCAGTCATTCCATCCATCATTTCCAAAAATACTCGGCATTAACATATGTCATTCCTCCTTCTTATTATGTCATGTCTTTTATAATTTCCGAATGCACAGGAACCTGTGTATTCGTGCCATTGGAAGTGATCTCTGATCTCTTCCTTTGTTCTATATGTACTATAGCATATATTATTAGCACTGTAAATAGGCGAGTGCTAATTTTTTGTGAAAATTCTGTGAACAAACTTGTATAAACCAAAGGATCCCCCCTGTACAGGCATTCGCATCCCGTGATATGATATTTTTACAATTGAGGATCGGGCAGAATTATTATCAGGAGGAAAAGTTATGTATCAGATCTTTATCAGCTACCGTCGGGAAGGCGGAGAATTTCTCGGAAAAATGATTTATGACCGGCTGTCGCAAAAAGGATATCGGGTATTTTATGATGTTGAAACACTGACGTCAGGTCATTTTAACACCCAGCTGTATCATGTAATTGAAGAATGTCAGGATTTTCTTTTATTGCTGACGCCGGGCAGTATGGACCGCTGCTGCAGGGATTCCGATGACTGGGTTCGCAGCGAAATCCGCCACGCTCTGAAATGCTGAAAAAATATTATACCGATCATGGCCAGAGGATTTTCATGGCCCCCGGTTCTTCCCGAAGAGCTGCGCAGCTTGCCCATATATGAGGCAGTTACTGCCAATAACGAATATTTTGACGCAGCTATCGACCGTTTGTGTTCAAAATTTCTCAAAAGTATACCTGACAGCACACAGAACAGAACCGGGCTACAGAGCAAATATCCGGCAACCTGTTCTGCTGTTATCACCCCGACCGTACGGGAATTTCTGGATTACAAAGTAAAATATGGTATTCCTGCGGAAAAACTGAAGCAGCTCTTTCTGGATCTTTTTACCATGTCGGCTGCTGATGCCGCAAAAAAATATCCGGCAGCCAGAAAACCAGCCATTCACTGCATCCCGTCGGTTCAGAAATGCTGGAACAGGCTCTCCTCAATATTATCTCCTGCTTTGACCGACTGGAACCTGACAAAAAAGACGAACTGAAAATATTTTTTGACCGGATCAGACAGCGAAATCAGATTTATGAATCTGACGGAACCCCTCTGAGAAAACAGATTGGGCAGATTTTCAGCCTGCAGGGGCAGAACTGGCATATGCAGGATGTTTTTCAGCTGGGAGACCGGAAATACGGCATGGCCGTTCGATATGATAATAATCTGATTCCTGAAGCGGACTTTTTTCATATCTCGGAAAATGATGATCTCCTGCAGCTTCAGAAAGACAGCCCCCAATACCTCATGGCCGCAGTCTATTATGCTCAGGAATGTCTGCTGATGGATATCATTCCGCCCAGCTATCTGTCTGCAGCCGGCCCTGCCATATATAAAATGATGTCGGAAAAGGAATCCACAAGATCCATGGCAGAACATCTGAAACGAATGGAAGGATTTCATAATACAGAGATTTACGGAACCTGCGAAAAAAAGCAGATTTTCGGGAAAAAACAATACACACTGCATATATCCCGAAAGGAGATCACGGAGCGGGATCTGCAGTCGCATCTCCGGAAAAAAATATCCTCATTAAGCAGTATGATCCCCCTGGATCTTGTGTCCATAAACGGATACGACGAATTCCTGCTGCTTGCCTGTCCCAGGGATCCGTCCGGGAAACATCTTGCCCTGGATCGTCCTGTAATATACAAAATAGAAAAAAGCTATGCAGGCGCGTCTGTGAATCCCGTACTGAATATCTGTGAAATCACAGAAAAGAAAGGACTGCCCCTCACATCATCGGAACGTTTTGCCCTGCAGATGCTCCTTGCCCGATTAAATGATGTAGTTATCTGACAGATAACTGTTCTGCCGGTATGCAGCTCATGCAAAAACTGCATACCGGCAGGATTCTTCGCCTGCGGCGGGTTGCCTGGGCAACATCTTCCATTCCGCCGCAGTGCGATCCTCGCGGAGCGTTTTAATCTTATAGGAAATGAAATTTGGTAAGTAGGTAAGCCCCTTACAGGGCTTACCCCTCTCAGAA
>CAMLYL010000027.1 GCA_946491665.1 uncultured Lachnospiraceae bacterium
AAGGAGTTGAGTTGCCAATTTGTCTTCCTAAGACCGCTTGGCCTCCGACTTATCCCCGATATCTTCCGTCTGCATTCCGCACGACCTTTCCGCTGGCATAGGTGATAGGCTCGTCAACCACTCCGGTAGCCAGGCTGACAATTCCCTCATCCAATGCAGGAGCATAAGTCGTAATAATCTTGAATGTAGATCCCGGCTGCATAGTAGAATCCGAAGCACGGTTCAGGGTCTTGCTGGCCGTCTTTTCTCCTCTGCCGCCCACCAGCGCTTTTACCTGTCCGGTACTCTGATCAATAATCGTCATGGAAGCCTGAGGCTGTACCGTATAGGTTACATTCTCGCCGATTACCGTACCGCCGCCCCTCAAAAGATACTCTTTGTACTCTGCAATATCTGCGGCCGCGGCTTCTTCACTGCTGTAATTCAGAGATTCCCTTCCCTTTTCCGACTTCAGCCATGTCAGCATGGTCTGCTGGCTGTAATTCTGGAGAGAGCCGTCTGTCTGCTGTATTGTCAGCGCATAGGAAAAGGACACCTTATTGCTGATCTCATAATTGGAATCATCACTGACCACCTGATCGCAGATACTCTGAATATCCGGATCCTGCGTAGAATAAATCGTCAGTCCTCCGCTGTACAGCGCCTGGTATGCCTGAGCCTCCGAATATCCCAGTTCCGTCTGAAGATCTTCAATAACTTCCTCCGTCAGAGCATCCACAAAATAGGATGTAACATTATCCGGACTGCTCTCAAAAATCGTATTGTTTTCTTCGATTCTGGAATACACATCATCCGACAGTGCTTCTTCATACTCTTCCTGGCTGATGTACCCCTGATCCAACATATTTACAAGAACCTTCCGGCGCCGTTCCTCATTCTCCTCCGGATGCGCGATCGGATTATACCGGGACGGATTCTGAGTAATTGCAGCGAGCACCGCACATTCCGAAAGCGTCAGTTCCGAAACATCCTTGCCGAAATAGCGGTTGGAAGCAGCCTGCACACCCAGAGTATTCTGCCCCAGATTGATTGTATTCAGGTAATTCTCCATAATCCAGTCCTTGGAGACCTCTTTTTCCAGTTCGATCGCCAGATACTGTTCCTGAATCTTTCTCTGCACCCGCTCCGCACTGGTCTCCGACGTCCACCCGTCAAATACATTGTTTTTCAGAAGCTGCTGAGTGATCGTGCTGGCGCCTTCAGAAAATGATCCTGAGGTAATTCCCTGCATTCCCGCACGGATAATTCCCTTGATATCAATTCCATTGTGTTCATAGAACCGTTCATCCTCAATGGCCACAAACGCATACTGGAGATTTTTCGGTATCTCGTCCAACGTCGCATATACGCGGTTTGAACCCGTCCCCACCAGCTGTGCCGATACATTTCCGGACGCATCGTATACGGTCGACATGTACCCGGAAGGAGTGGCGTCAATTGAACTGATATCCGGAGCGTTTTCTATCGTATTCTTTACATAGCCGTATACCCTGTATCCTGCATAGCCTATGCCCCCAATCACAAGAACCAGCAGAATCAGAAGCCAGAGCGTTGTCGCTTTGCGGCGTGCAGAGAGGCTTTTAGACGTAAGCATCTCCTTCCTCTTCCCGGCACCTTTTCTGCCATAATCCATATTCTTCCTCCTTGAAAGTATTCATATTTTCACAATAATTCATTTCATTATATCAAAATTATGATATAATAGCAAGAAACCATACCACAGGAGTCTATTTATGTCATATAAAACAGTCTATACAGGCGGCCAGGGCGAAATCGAGGAAAAGAAATCCCGCTTCATCGCCACTGTCCGGCCGGTGGACACAGAAAACGAAGCGCTGGATTTTCTCGCCGCCATGCGCAAAAAATACTGGGACGCACGGCACAACTGCTTTGCCTACACAATTGGCAGAAATAACGAGCTGCAGCGCTGCAGCGATGACGGCGAACCTGCCGGAACCGCCGGAAGACCCATACTGGATATCCTTTTAAAGGAAGAAGTCCACAACTGCATCATCGTTGTCACCCGCTATTTCGGCGGAACCCTGCTGGGAACCGGCGGACTGGTGCGCGCTTATCAGAAAGCAGCCCAGGAGGGGCTTGCCGCCAGCGTCATTATTCAAAAACGCACAGGACAGAAGCTCACGATCCGCACCGATTATAACGGGATCGGAAAGATTCAGTATCTGACCGCCAAAAACCATACGGCAGTTCTTGACACCCGCTACACGGATATTGTAGAAATGGATGTGGTCGTCCCTGCAGATGACACGGATTCTTTCTGCAGTCAGATAACGGAAGCCACCGGAGGGAGGGCAAAGATCCGTCGGGGAGATCTCGTAGAATACGCCGATGCAGACGGCGACATTCTTCTTTTTGAATAGGAGGTTTTTTTATGTACAGCTTTCAGACCCGCGTCCGCTTCAGCGAGGTGGACAGCAGCCTTCACATTACTCTTCCCGCCATTTTGACTTATTTTCAGGACTGCAGCATTTTCCATTCCTCTTCCATCGGAATGGGAGTGGCGGAGATGATGCGGGAGGGACATGCCTGGATTCTTTCTTCCTGGCAGATTATTGTAAACCGTTACCCCGAACTGGGCGAAGAACTGACAATCAGCACCTGGGCCTATGGATGGAGAAGCTTTTTCGGCTACCGTAATTTTACAATGACAGACGCTTCCGGAAATCTGGCAGCTTACGCCAACACCAACTGGATCTATACAGATATCCATACCGGGCGGCCGGTGAAGATTCCGAAAGAAGTCAGTGACGCCTACTCGATTGAAGCGCCTCTCGACATGGAGGTTTCCGGCAGAAAGATTTCCATTCCGAAAAACGGAACATCCTCAGACAGAATATTTGCCGTCCGGAGATCAGATATCGATTCCAACCATCATGTAAACAACGAGCGTTATGTCCTGATCGCCCAGGAATTTCTGCCCGACGCCTTTATCCCCCGTCAGATGCGCGCAGAATACAAAAGCGCGGCAAAATACGGAGATATCATGTACCCTGTAATCACCGACGAAGGCGAAAAAATCACTGTAGTATTAAACAATGAAGCCGGCAGCCCTTACGCTGTCATAGAGTTCCGGGAATCATCCGGGGATACAGAAAAGAACGGAGATACATAATGAAATTAGGAGAAAAACAAACATTAACGGTAGTAAAAACTGTAGATTTCGGCGTCTATCTGGCGGAACATCAGGATGACACAGCCCGCGTGCTGCTGCCCGCCGGCCAGGTTCCCGAAGGGACAAAGCTCCACGACAGACTGGAAGTTTTCCTGTACAAAGACTCCAAAGACCGTCCGATTGCAACTACACGGGAACCAAAACTGACGCTGGGAGGCGTCGCCCTTCTGCAGGTAGTTCAGGTCACTTCCGTAGGCGCGTTTCTCGACTGGGGTCTGGAAAAGGATCTTCTTCTGCCCTACAGAGAGCAGCTGCGCAGGGTTCGGGAGGGAGATGAAGTTCTCGTCACTCTGTATATTGACAAAAGCAACCGTCTCTGCGCTACCATGGAGGGACTTTACCATCTGCTTTCCACAGACTCCCCCTACCAGAAGGGAGATACCGTAACCGGGCGGATCTATGAATTCAGTTCCAACTTCGGCACCTTTGTGGCAGTAGATGATAAATACTCTGCTCTGATTCCGCCCTTTGAAAACACCTCTTCCCTGAAAATCGGCGATACCGTACAGGCCAGAGTAACCAATGTAAAGCAGGACGGCAAGCTGGATCTGACTATCCGTGAAAAGGCTTACGTCCAGATGAACACCGACGCCGAGGCCGTGCTGCAGCTGATCAGCGAATACGGCGGCGTACTGCCATTCAACGATAAAGCTTCTCCGGAGATCATCAAGCGGGAGGCACACATGAGCAAAAATGCCTTCAAACGGGCCGTGGGCCATCTGTACAAAGAACGTCTGATTGAATTTACCGAAAAAGGAATCCGCCTCACCTGACATCCGCCGCCGGATCACGCACATTAAAAAGAAACCTCTTTTATCTTCGGAAATAAAGATAAAAGAGGTTCCTTTTATGATTCATTTAAAAAATACGTCTGATCGCAACTACGGTACGATATGCATAATTTGGACTGATCTTGATTCCGTCCTTCGCATTGCTGGCATGAACGATACGGCCTCCGCCGATGTAAATTGCCACATGTCCTTCGTAGCAGACGATATCACCCGGCTGCATCTCTGAAGCTGACACTGCCCGTCCCACACTCCGAAGAGCATAAGATGAATGCGGCAGTGAAACGCCGAAGTGCGCGTAAACCGCTTTGATAAATCCGGAACAGTCCGCTCCGTTGGTCAGGCTCTCTCCGCCCCATACATAGGGATTTCCCACGAACTGGCAGGCATAATCCGCAACTGCCTGTCCGGAACCGCTGACACTGGAAGAGTCATCTCCGCCGGAAGAACTTTCTTCATTATCGGAATCTCCTCCATTATTGGTGGTGCCGCCTCCGTCATTGTCATCGTTCTTTGAATTATTATTATTTTTTGAAGAGTTATCCTCCTGCTGTGCCTTCTGTTCTGCCTCCGCAGCCGCCTGCTGAGCCGCAACTTCATCGGCGATCACCTGATTCTGCTCCTCTATGGTAGCCTGATACTGCGCCGCCAGATCCTGTGCCTCGGCCAGCTTTTCATCAAAGTTGTCCATCTGGCCTCTTTTTTCAGCAATCATCTGGTTCAGCGAATCCTGCTGTGTCTTCAGATCTGACTGCTGATCCTGCAGAGCAGCCTGCTCGTCCGCAATCTCTGTCACCAGACTTTCGATCTCTGCCTCGGTCTCCTGATACTCAGTCAACATATCACGGTCAACACTGTATACCGATGCGAACATCTCAACCCTGTTCAGCGCATCCGCAAAGCTGTTGGCTCCGAAAAGCGCATTGAAAAAGGAGATCTCTCCGCCGTTGGTGTACATATAACTGATCCGTTCCTTCATGGCAGCATACTGTTCGGCCTCTTTTTCCCTCGCCGCTTCCAGTTCTGTATTCGCCTGATTCAGCGCCTCATTCTTCCTGGCAATCTCATCTTCCAATATATTAATATTGGCAATCGTAGATACCAGATCTTCTCCCAGTTCGTCAATCTTCTGCTGAAGACTGTCTTTCTGGCTCTGAATATCACTGATATCATCATTTACAGATTCCAGATTGCTCTCTGCCTCTGCCTTTTTCGACTCCGCGCTGGACTGTGGAGTCGCCATGGCTGTACCGACGCATCCGGCAGCCAGGCAGGCAGACAGAACTACGGCTGTCACTCTCTTACTGATGTGTTTGTATCCTGCCATTCTTCCTCCTTATGTTTTTTTTCGCTGCTGCCCGCAATTACCGCAGCAGCATGAAATCCATTTTTCTTTCCGATAAAATTAATACAGAAAGAATAGTTACCTGTTTCCCATTATAAACATAATTAAAAATTTGGCAAGGCTTTTTAACGGAAAATCCTCAAAAAACTTCAGAAAATATTTATGTTTTCAACAATTCTTTGCATTTCTGTAAGTCTTCCGCAAAGTGTTGATAATAAAAATGTTATAAACTTACTGCTCCAGAAGCTTCTCAACACTTGCCAGCTTCACACAGGTAATGAAAACGCTGCAGGCCTCATCCAGTTCCTCAAGAGGCGGAAGCGTGGGAGCGATACGGATCACAGAATCTTTCGGATCCTTCTTATAAGGGAAGGGCGCTCCTGCTCCGGTCATTACGACGCCTGCGTCTTTGGCCTTCGCCACAATATTTCTGGCGCATCCCTCATTGGCAAAGAAAGCGATAAAGTATCCGCCGTTGGGGTTAGTCCAGGTACCTACGCCGAGACCTCCGAGCTCCTTCTCAAATCGCTTTGTCAGAAGCTCAAATTTCGGCCGGATCAGTTCCGCATGCTTCATCATATGCTCCGCAACTCCCTTCTGATCCTTCAGGAACTTCACATGGCGAAGCTGGTTGATCTTATCAAAACCGATCGTCTGGACAGTTAACTGCTTAATGATATCCGCCTTGTTGGCAGGGCTGGTAGCCAGACCGGAAATGCCTGATCCGGAGAATGTCACTTTGGAAGTGGAACAGAATTCATATACCATATCCGGATTGCCGGCCTTCTCACATTCAGAAATAATATCAAGAAGCTTATCCTGTTTATCAGCATAAAGATGATGCACACAATAAGCGTTATCCCAGTAAATCCGGAAATCCTCAGCCGCCGGCTTCAAATTTGCAAAGCGGCGTACAGTCTCATCAGAATAGGATGTTCCGGTCGGGTTGGAATATTTGGGCACACACCAGATTCCCTTAACAGAGGGATCTTCGCTGACCAGCTTTTCCACCATATCCATATCCGGTCCGTCCTCGTAAAGAGGCACATTTACCATCTCAATTCCGAAAAATTCACAGATAGAAAAATGACGGTCATAACCGGGTACGGGGCAGAGGAATTTTACCGGCCCCTGTTTGATCCAGGGCTCATGTCCCAGCACGCCGTGAACCATGGAACGGCTTACCGTATCGTACATAATATTCAGACTGGCATTTCCATAAACAATCACGTTTTCCGGCTTTGTATCAATCATTCCGGCAATCAGCTCTTTTGCCTCGTCAATTCCGTCCAGCACACCATAATTTCTCAGATCCGTTCCCAGCCGGCTCTCCAGAACTGTATCGGAATGAAGAACGTCCATCATGGGCTGGGACAGATCCAGCTGTGCCTTGGAGGGCTTTCCTCTGGACATATCAAGCTTTAAGCCCTTTGCGCAGATCTCTTTGTACTGCTGCTCAAGCACTTCTTTTTCCTGTAATAATTCTTCTTTGCTCATCTGACTGTATGGCTTCATTTTCATATCCTCCTAAAATTTATTTCATAAATTGGTAAAAATCAGATTTCCTTGCCGATCCTGTCAAAATATTCCCGGATCGTTTTCTCATATCCGTTCTCCGTCGGCTCGTAAAACTTCACATCTTTATATGCATCCGGCAGATACTGCTGATCCACATAGTGATTGGGAAAATCATGGGCGTATCTGTAGCCGATCCCCCTCCCCAGCTTCCCGGCGCCTTTATAATGACTGTCGCACAGATAAGGCGGAACCGGCGCGGTGCGGGACTCCCTTACAACCTCCATGGCCCGGTCCACCGCAAGGTAGGCCGCATTGCTCTTGGGCGCGCTGGCCACATAGGTGGCCGCCTGAGAAAGTACAATTCTGGCCTCCGGCATCCCCAGACGTTCCACCGCCTGAGCAGCGCTGACTGCAACCGTCAATGCCATGGGATCCGCGTTCCCCACATCCTCTGAGGCACAAATCATAATCCGGCGGGCAATAAAGGCCGGATCCTCCCCGGCATAAAGCATTTTCGCCAGATAATAGACCGTCGCATTGGGATCCGATCCCCGCATGCTCTTAATAAATGCCGAAATATTATCATAATGACTGTCACCTGTCTTATCGTACCGGACTACCCGCTTCTGAATACACTCAGAAGCAGTTTCAAGCGTAATATGGATCCTGCCGTCGCTGCTTTTCTCTGTTGTAAGGATTCCCAGTTCAACGGCATTCAATGCGCTTCTGGCATCGCCATTGGCCGCATCTGCCAGAAAATCAAGGGCATCCTCATCAATCACGGCATGATAAGCCCCCATCCCCTTTTCCGTATCTGTGACTGCTCTGCGGATCAGAATTTTTATATCCTCCGTTTCCAGAGGCTTCAACTCAAAAATTACAGAACGGGACAGCAAAGCTCCGTTCACCTCAAAATAGGGATTCTCCGTAGTAGCTCCGATCAGCGTCACTGTACCGTCTTCCACAAAGGGAAGCAGATAATCCTGCTGTCCCCTGTTGAACCGGTGGATCTCATCAATAAAAAGGATCGTCCGCTTCTGATACATCCCCTGAAGCTGCTTCGCTTTCTCCACCACAGCTTCCATGTCCTTTTTTCCGGCGGAAGTTGCATTGATCTGCATAAACTCAGCGCTGGTCGTGCGGGCAATCACCCTGGCCAGCGTAGTTTTCCCGGTGCCCGGAGGCCCGTAGAAAATCACAGACTGCAGCTTGTCCGCCCGGATCGCCCGGTAGAGCAGCTTATCCTTTCCTATAATATGCTGCTGTCCCACCACCTCGTCCAGAGTCGCCGGACGCAGTCGGGAAGCCAGGGGCGACTCCGCTTCCTTATTCTTTTCCCGCATGTAATCAAATAAATCCATATCTGTCACCAGAATCTCGATAAAATGAAGCGAAAAAACATATTTCTTTCATTTTTATCTGTTTGGAGCCTGCTTTTGCAACTCTAAAAACGCTTTTTTGAAAGTTTCAATCTGCCTGTCTTGCATTTTCCACCGTATACCATAGCGCAAAACAAACATTCTGGCAAGGTGTTTTTTTCGTTCGGGGCCAATTTCTCCAAATTCTCCCACGAATCGCGGCAAATGCAGAATTCTTTTGGGCTTTTCTTATAAAAATCCCGGATCATCCGCTACTGCTGAAGAATCGTTTCCCACTCCGTTTCCCTGAATCCCACAAGAACCGTTTCATCTTTCACAAGAATCGGACGCTTTATCAGCATACCGTTGGACGCAAGCAGCTCGATCTGCTCCTGCTCCGTCATATCCGGAAGTCTGTCCTTCAGGTTCATCTGCTTATACAGCATACCGCTGGTATTGAAAAATTTCTTTAACGGCAGCCCGCTGGCCGCATGCCATCTTTTCAGCTCCTCCGCGGAAGGATTATCCTCTACAATGTGTCGATCCTCATATACGCAGGAATGATCGTCCAGCCATTTTTTTGCTTTTTTACAGGTACTGCATTTCGGATATTCTACAAACAACATGCCTCTGTCCTCCTGAATCTTATGATAATTGTTCTTTATCTTATCACGAATCAGTATCAGAAGCAAATTGATCCCAAAGAAAAAAAGAAGTTATATGATCTCAGAACTCGTCCAGAGGAATCCTCTCCGGTTTAATATGAAGATACTGGCAGAGACGCAGCAGCTCATCAGCGGTCAGAGGCTCTCCTGAAAAAGATGTCAGCTTCTCCACAGGAATTTCAAGACGCGCAGCAGCAGCCCCTACAGAATAGTGGCGGTTCTTCATATATTCAGCCAAAAAACGGGCTGCTCTGCTGCTCATCCTTCTCATCTCCCTTTCCGATCCCATCTTCTGAAAACAGTATATTCTCTTTTTAAAAGAATATCAATATATCGGTTTCCTGTTTTAAAAGAATTCTTTTCGGTTTATTGACGCACTTTGCCGGGTAAGATAATATATCAGAAGAATCAGAAGAGGTGAAAATATGAAGAACCCAAATATCGCCAAGGTCTTAAAAGCATACCGGAAAATGAATCATTATACTGTCCAGGATGTCGTAATGAAACTGGAAAACAACGCGGTTCCTGTTGCCCCGAAGACCGTCTACGGCTGGGAAAGCGGTCAGACACAGCCTGATGCAGACACACTTCTGATCCTGTGCAGTATTTATAAAATTGATAATATTCTGGAAACATTCGGATATAAAGAATCAAATGACAGCTTTCCTCTGTCTGAGGAAGAACGCAGACTGGTTCAGAACTACAGAGAGACTCCTGTCATGCAGCCTGCGGTCAAAAAGCTTCTGGATCTGGACGGGGAAGATAAAAGACAGGAGTCCTGAACCCGGACTCCTCCATCTATAAATCAAAATCAAACTCCGCCTCTCCCAGATTCTGCATTTTATAGTTCAGCAGATAACTCATCATTTTTGCGCAGCCGGGCCGGTGAAACCTGTCCATGCATGCCTCTATATTTTCTTCCGTAAAAAATCCCAGTTCCGCGAGCTGTACAAGATGATCCATATCCTGCGTTTCCGCAATACTATCCAGAATTCCCGGAAGATTTTTTCTGATAAACGTCTCATACTTTGCTTTCACATCATCATCCAGCAAAACCGGATATTTCAGACGGCAGACAGCCATTCCATACTGATCCGGCAGATTCAGATAAGTATGGAACAAAGCGTCATATCCCCGATAATCAAACGCATATTTTTCATAGGGATTCTCCTTTTCCTTTGAGGATCCGGAAGAGATCGGCATACGCGCAAATGACAGCCATTTTTCCGGCAAAGCAATATCGTCATTATCCTCTTTCTGATAAGTCTCACAATCTCCGGAACAGAAAAGCGCCATAATCTCGTCCTTCCTGTAAACCGGCTGACGGGGTATATAAAGCAGCGTATCAGACTCCTCCAGGTATATTTCCCCCAGATTTCTGCACTCGCGAAAAGCGTCTTTCCCCACCTTCCGCACTGCTTCGGGCACATCTGCCCGGAAAATTCCCGCCCGTCGGAAAGCCCCCGGCAGAATACAGACAACATCACCGGGAATCTCATATTTCCGATCCCGCCCGAAATATTTCACAAGGGCGCGCCCTCTTTTTTCCGTCCGTTCATCTCCGTCAAACAGATTCTGAAACAGGGCATCTCCGGATCTGTGAAAAAGCGGATTCCTCTCATCCACCGTAATTTCTTCCAGGCCGTTCAGAGATTCACTCCACCCGAAAGTATCCGAAACCGCATATTCGCCGAGATACTCCAGCGATGCCGGCAGGTGAATCTCCCGCAGACAGATGCAGTGACTGAACGCATTGGCCTCAATCACCCGCAGCCCCTCCGGAAGAAAGATCTTCTCCAGCTGCTGACAGCCTTCAAAAGCCGCTTCGCGGATGGTATGAACTGTGTCCGGCAGAATTACTTCCCTGAGAACTGTATTTCCCGCAGCTGCATTCTCTCCGATCACCGTCGTTCCCGCCTCAACAAAATACTCCGTCCGCTCTTCCGACTGAAAAATCACCAGCAGCTCCTTTTCTCCGCCGTCTTCCTCTCCTGTTCTCCGGTAAAGCCCGTAACCATCCGTGGAAAACCAGGGATTTTCCTCAGAAATCCGAAATCGTATTCCTCCCAGTTCCCAGGGACGGCGAATTTCAGAAACCGATTCCGGCAGATACAGTTCCTCCACAGGAGTCAGGTAAAAGGCTTCCTCCCCGATATATTCAAGCCCGTTCTGCAGCACCAGATCCGTCAGACTCATGCACATTTTAAAAGCGCCGTTTCCGAGTCTTTTTACTGTAGAAGGAACCTCCACCCGCTCCAGCATGGATCCATATTCTGAAAATGCCTCTTCTCCGATCTCTGTCACCGGATATCCGTCAATCTCTGACGGAATCCGGGCAGAAATCTCCTCTTCTTCCGGCAGGTACTGTGTGATGACAGCCCCTTCTTCCGTCAGCTTATATCTGTAATTTTTCCATTGCATCGGCAATCTCCTGCTGTCTTTCATAAATCTGGAACTTCTTATTATACTTTTCGTATTCCTTACAGCCGCACCGGCTGATAAACTTCGCACTGTTATAATTCACAGTCAGATCTGTCACCAGCACCAGCATCTCATTTCCGGCTCCGAAAACCTTTTCTACAAAGCGGAACAGATTAGAAAGCTTCCGGCTGATCTGCTCCCGGCAGGATTTCATCTCACTTACCTCATGATCAAATCTTTCTTTGATCAGAGCAAAAGCGTCCTGAGGGCGGTGAGCTCCCGCCATATGGATCGCTTTGGCATCCGCCTGCAGAGTATCAATCACCTTCTGATATTCTTTCCGTTCTGTCGGGCTGATAGAATTCGCCTCATCCTCCCGATCCAGCATCTGCTGAAGAGATTCCCAGTTGGCCCGCAGAATATTCAGAACAGTCTGATCATCCCACTGAGCCACCTCTCCCAGTGTATTCTTCAGATTTTTCAGAGTGAGCAGAAGCTTGCGGAGAGAATCCTCCTGCTCCACATTCTCCCGAATGTCCGCCTGGACAGCATCCAGAAGAAGACTGATCAGAGAGAGCCGCTCGTCAAATCCGGCGTTTTTGGCCCTGCCGCGGATCTCGCCGTCATCCGCCCCGGATAAAATCTGATGTATCCGGTAATCCTTTTTGTATTTCTGGTACAGATCATAGTAAGCCGCAAATTCCCGGAAAATCCGCTTATTCCGTATATACTGGCTGATCAGCGTCTCATCCACCGGGAAATCATTTTCTTCATACAGCGAAATCGTCTCTGACAGATCCTCCCATCCCCTGGCCGTCACATAGGATTTTCCATCCACCGTATTCTCAATAAGATAAAAATCCTTTTTCTTGATATCCAGATAAGTCAGAATCGAACCGTGAATTCCTCTGTTTACCGCATATTTCCGCCAGGTATCATAATCAGCTTCCACTTCCAGTACCTTAAGACGGTCCATGGTCACCACATCAAACTCCCTGACAGAGCGGTTGAACTGAGGCGGATTCCCGGCAGTAGCTACTACCCAGCCCTGAGGAATCCGATGCTTTCCGAAAGTCTTGTACTGGAGAAACTGCAGCATGGACGGAGCCAGAGTCTCCGACACACAGTTAATCTCATCCAGAAACAGAATTCCCTCTTTCTTTCCGGTCTTTTCCATCATCTCATAGACAGAAGCTATGATCTCACTCATGGTATACTCCGATACGTCGAACTCTGTCCCCTGGTATTTTTTATGACTGATAAAAGGAAGTCCCAGGGCGCTTTGTCTCGTATGGTGTGTCATGGAATAGGAAACCAGCGCAATATCCAGATCCTGGGCGATCTGCTCCATAATGGCTGTCTTTCCGATTCCCGGCGCTCCCAGAAGAAATACCGGACGCTGCCGCTCGATGGGAATCCGGTAATTTCCATAATCATCCTTCATCAGATAAACTTTCACCGCTCTCTCAATCTGCTCTTTCGCTTCCTGTATATTCATAATCATTTTCCTCCTTTACCGGGCTGTTTTCTGCCCATACAGGTATCCCCCCAGGGGGATTCCTCCTTTATTGGACTGTTCTCTGTCCATACAGGTATCCCCCGCCTGCTCAGACAAAGTCTGCCTGTTTCTATATTTTAAAATTCATCCTCACGCAGCACCAGCCGGATTGCCCAGGAGGGAACCTCCGGGATCGAAAACCCTTCCTCAACAAATACAAAGGCGGTCTCATAATCCGGCATCCGCTCCGGAAACGTGCCTCTGCCGTCTGTGAAGTAAATGAGTCCCCTCAGATCCTGAAACTCGTGCCGGGCAATCATCTCATCCACATATTCAAACACCGGCCGGAAATCTGTACCGCCGAATCCGGACAGTTCCACGTTCTGCATGTATTCGTCAAACTCCTCGTCTGACGTGACCTTTACATCACGCTGGATTTTAGAATCACACTGAATAATGTGAATATTTACCCGCCGGAAATAACTCTCCGTATTCTTCAGAATATCATACGTCTTCCGCAGAAACTTCTCTACCGTAGCTCCCTGACAGGATCCGGAAGTATCAAGCGCTATCACAAACTCACGAATCCGCTTGTTTTCCCGGTACTCCAGGGGTTCCACCAGAGGCATATTCCCGTAAAGCTGCAGGCCATAAGTATAATAAACATAATCAAACTCGTCGTCGTTGATATGCATTTCCTCTCCCAGCACCGCAAACTTTTTCAGAAAGGCTCCGTAATCATATTTTTCCCGAAGAGCCTCCTTCAGATTCCGCAGAAGACTGCCCGCGCCAAAGCCCTGTTCTCTGGAAAACGTTTCCAGATCCAGTTTCGCATGCTGGCTCACATCTGCCCAGTCATCCTGCGTCTGCCCCACAAGAGTTTCATCCAGATCCTCCACCTGATCCTCGCCCTCTTCCCCTGTATCCGCCTCATGACATCCCATCATGGCCGTCCGGGTATCCGTGGTAATGGTATCCCCGGTGCGCTCCGCAGCGTCAACTTCCTTTTGGGGAATCCAGTGAATATGATCATCCTGCTCAAACAGTTCTGTCCGCAGAAGCCACTCTTCCGCCCGCTCCGGATGATTTTTCAAAAAGTGATATATCTTTTCCGCAGTCAGAGCAGGAACCTCCTCCTCAAACTGCTTCAGCATACGTTCTCTCTGTACATCAGTATCCAGCCGGACATCTGTAAGCCCAAGATCCAGAATGGACTTCTCCACTGCGATGTCACAGGCCAGATCCCATAACTGCCGTTCCATCTTTTCATATTGGAAAGGATGGCTGAAAATGCAGTGCAGAATCATATGCAGAAACGCCCGCGTACACCGGTTTCTCTCCTGCTTGAAGGACTGCAGCACATAATCCGCATTATAATACATCACCTGTCCGTTGACACCGTAAGTCGCCACTGTATCCGCCGGAACCAAAGGCATACGGAAAAGAGCCCTGTCCAGAAAACGCATGGACACCATAATCTGATCCCGGGCAAAAACCATAATTTTCCCGGCCAGCTCCCGGTATTCCGCCTTTTTCAAATCCTCCGTCTCCATAATCTCACGCATCTCTTCTGTCATCTGCTGCATAAAAAACTCCCGCCCTACTGTCACCCAAACAATTTCTGCCATTTCCTGTCTGTCTTCGCAGACAGTATCTGCCGGTATCTTATCACATTTTTCTTTCTATGGGAATGGACATTTGCTGTGAATTGTACGAAAATTTATCATTAAAAAATCCGCCATTTTCTTCTATATGTGCTATAATAGGAGCACTTGGCGGGATTTTCCATGCCTGGCGAAAAAGCTGCAACAACTGAA
The DNA here is from genome assembly GCA_946491665.1 of uncultured Lachnospiraceae bacterium. GTDB lineage: Bacteria > Bacillota > Clostridia > Lachnospirales > Lachnospiraceae > Eubacterium_I. The sequence continues at coordinate 14,604 of CAMLYL010000027.1, forward strand.
ACTGCAAAAGAGAACGTGAGGAATGGTGTATGAATGCTGTACTTTGTTTCATCATCAGTTATCTGGTGGGCTGCATCCATCCGGCTGCTATTATTGCACATATAAAGGGATTTGATATCCGGACGCACGGCACAGGGAATCCGGGCGGAACCAATGCGATCCTGACCATGGGAAAGAAGATCGGCATCGGCGTTATCCTCATCGACGGATTTAAAGCATTTTTTGCCGTCAGAATTCCTCTCTACATATGGAATTACAGCATAGAAATATGCACGATGTGCGGCATCTGCTGTTTAATCGGTCATGTTTTCCCTTTTCAGATGAGATGGAAAGGAGGAAAAGGCACAGCCAGCCTGTTCGGCATTATTCTCGGTCTGACTCCCTGGATTTTCGCCCCCGTTCTGGCAGCGCTTCTGATTATCGGACTGTACACAAACAATGCAAATCTGCTGCCCCTGATTACAGTTACCGCCTATCCCGGTATCTTTTATATCCTGAAAGGCAGCCTTTTTGCAGTGCTTCTTCTGGCAGGTCTGATCCCCCTTTTTTACTGGGAACACAGGAAAAACCTGCAGAAACACCGAAACGGCGAGGAAAAGCATACCTTCCGGGAAATCATGCTCAGTGACCGGCATAAATAACCGGAGCCGCACGTATTTATAAAAAGAATCCTGTTTTGCAGGATCAAAAAGGAGAAACAATCTGATGAAAATATATTCCAAACTTGACTCAGTTCCCCGCAAAGCCGCATCCGGCGGCATCACTCCCGGCTGCATGGTGCTGGAGGGAGGATCTTTTCGGGGACTTTACACCGGCGGCGTTCTGGACTGTCTGATGGAACATGAAATCAACCTGGCATGCACCATCGGCGTATCCGCCGGCGCCTTAAACGGCTTCAATTACAGCGCCGGACAGATCGGCCGCTCCAGCCGTTTCAATCTGTCTCATCGCCATGACAGAAACTACCTGGGTATTCCGGCGCTGTTCCGGAATCACGGACTGTTCGGCTTTGATATTATGTTCGATGATACAAGAAACGGCGATCCCCTGGATCATGAACGCTTCAATGATCCCAATCGCCGTTTTATCGCCGTTGCTACCGACTGTAATACCGGTGAGCCGGTCTATTTTGAAAACAGAGTCTGCTCCGATATATTCCAATCCATCCGGGCCTCTGCCAGTATGCCTTTTTTTTCCGCCATGGTACTGATTGACGGGCAGCAGTATCTGGATGGGGGCTGCTCCGTCAGCATTCCGCTTGACTGGGCGCTGGAAGAAGGATATGAAAAAATCGTTGTGGTGCGCACACGGGACAGATCCTACCGCAAAACAGCGCCTTCAAATTTCTCACAGCGCATAAAAAATATTTTTTATCATAATTATCCTGAGTTTTTACAGACCTGGAACGAAGGAACCGAACGCTATAATGCGCTCTGTGACCGAATCGACGAACTGGAGTCCCAGGGCCGTATTTTTGTAATAGCTCCCTCCACCCCTGTCACGGTCACCCGCCTGGAAAGAGACATGGAAAAGCTGGGAGCGCTCTACTGGCAGGGATGGCAGGATACAGAAAATCAGCTGAAAGCCCTGAAAGAGTATCTGCGCTGATACAGCATTTTCCAGATCAGGAACCCCGGACTCCGAAACAGTGTTTCGGAAACCGGGGTTTTCTGATTCTTTACAGATTCTGATTTTTCCTTTTTTCCCTCTTCTGCATCCGGTTGATCCGTTTCTCTTTTACTTTTACAGAAAAACGCTCCGTCTGCCTTAAAATCTTAAACCGCTTCTGGCTCATGCCTGCACGGATAAAGCTAAACAATCCGATCCCGGCCAGAATCATAAACGTATCTACAGCAATTCCCCGGACAATCAGTGGAATCGTCCAGTAAAAAATCCCCATCATAATCAGAGGAATCACACTTACGATCAGAAGAACCATTGCCAGCATAACTCTGAGAACAAAACTGGACTGCTGCTTTTTATATTCTTCCTGCACGTAAACGGCTGTACTGTAATCCATACGGAAAATTTCTTTTTCCATATAACGGAAATGTTTGCGGCTGTAGCTGGAAAAAATAATCAGACATAATCCCACCGCGACAAACAGCAGCAGAAACGGAACTCCCACACATCCGATTACCGCAGGAGATACAATCGGGCGTACTCCGCTGTTGAGCAGTCCCAGAATGATCAGCAGAAAGGGCGAAAGGGCTAAAAGAAATATCCCCAGTCCAAGCTGTCGGTCCGCCCGCTCATAAGTGTCCAGAAAAGTCTCTACATCCTTCCGGGAGAAGAAATGTTCATTTTCCAGGTTCGTAGTCTCAAAATCCACCCCAAGATCAGCCGCCAGTTCATCAATATTGCCGAATTCCTCAATAACGGTGCCCACCGCCTCGTTCTCTGACTTTCCGTTTTCCTTCAGTTCATGGTAACGGTCTTCCGCCATACTCAGCAATTCATTCTTTGCCTTCTGCACCTCCGCCGTAGGAGGCAGAGCCATAAAAATGTGATCAAAATAATTAATGATTGTTTCCATAAAACGTCTCCTCTCCTTTCAGGCCGCCTTTGCTCACTCCGTCACCGGCGGCAAAGCGAGAATTTCTGTTTCCTCCGCCCTGATAAACTTCTCCACAACCTCCCGGGTCAGGTCCCACTCCCGGCATTTTTCTCTGTAATAAGTTCTCCCGGAATCTGTAATCCGGTAATATGTCCTTTTCCTGCCATTAGTTTCCGTTCCCGGAAAGGACTCAATATATCCGCCCTTCTCCAGCCGGGTAAAGGAAGAATACAGCGTAGTCTCCTTAATAATATACTTATTCTCCGAAATCTCCCGGATCTGCTTCGCTATTTCATAACCGTAGGATTCTCTGTCCCAGAGCAGACACAATATAATAATATCATTATATCCGCGGATCGCATCACTGCTGATTCCAGACATATCATCCCACCTTCCTTTCCTCAAATTCTCCGTAAACCGGCGCATACATTATTATTTCATCTGAAACTGCGGAAGTCTCCATTTCCAGTGTTTCATTCTGATTCATTTCCCTGTATTTTCTCGCAAAGTGTGTCAGAATAATCCCAAGCAAAATACACATCAGCCTTCCTCCTTTCTCCGCTGTCCATGGTCCTATTCCTGAAGTTCCCCCAGAAATGTCACTGTCAGATCTCCGTTATTCAAATCCGCTGTTATCTGTTTTCCTGCGTCATTGGAAAATTTGAACTCCGTGTGAAAGGTTCCGACTGTATTCTCTCCGATCATAACTTTTCCGTTATGATTCGTAATGTCGTAGTCAAATAAAGCCTGCTCACCCGCAAGTTCCAGCGAAACATTACCGTTTTTATTAGATAATGTAATAGAATCTGTCTGAACCTTCTGCAAATTAATATCACCATTTGCGCTCGCGGCATCAATCTGAGTATAATCCGCACCGGAAGCTTCAGCCTTTCCGTTCTGGTTACTGATATGCAGAGAATCCCCGGAACCATTCAAAATCTCCAGGTCTCCGTTCTGCAGTTCTGCTCTCAGACTGGCAGCCACATTCTTCAGCTGTATGTTCCCATTGGCGTTTTCAATCTGGAAATCCTCCCCTTCACAGTCGGACAAAAATACATCCGCGCTGCTCTGCTTTACAGAAAGGCTGTGAAGCTTCTGTCCGGAAATACTGATATCCGCAACATCGGATGACACTGCAAGATCTTCGATCACATCATGAGGCAAAGTAATCACAATAGAATTCTGAGCAGAACGGAAATGGATAATCCTTCGCCAGAAAGGCTTCCTGTCCATCTCTGTCAGATACAGCGTATCATCCTCCACTGTCTGTTCAATCTCATATCCATCCTCCAGACGAACCTCCATGGAAGCCGTCGATCCTGACTGAACTGTAACATCCGCCAGCTCCGCCTGGATATCCAGCCTGGAATAATCTCCGGAAATATCATATACTTCATGCTCTGCGCCAACACTCAACCCCTCTGTCATTTCCATACCTCCGTTACATCCCGCCAGTAAAAGCATCCCTGATGCCGCAGCCGATATCAGGCACCGTCTGACCATTCTGCTTCTCATAAAAACTCCTCCCTCCCGGTTATACTTCATCTATAGTTCCTACGTCTGTCGTTCCTTTGTCAGACGTTGCAACGTCTGTCGTAGTAATTTTGTTAAAATCAATATAACATGATTACTACGACAGGTCAAGTACTTTTTCACTTCATCCGGAAAGAATTTTATGCAATAAAAGAGACGCATAAACATATCTCTACATTTATGCGCCATTTTCACTTTTAAAACAAAATATCTCAGCTTAATTATCCGAGAGCCTCTGCCGCCTTCTCCAGTTCTTCCCGGATCGGAATATGCTGAGGACATGCCTCCTCGCATTTTCCGCACTTAATGCACTCGGCCGCCCCTTTCAGACCGTGGCCGCCCACCAGCCATTCCTCCTGGTGCTTTGCTCTCCCCTTATCTCCGTAAAGGGTCAGTGAATTCATAGCAGTAAAGGTTCCGGAGATACCGATCTGATTCGGGCAGACTTTCGCACAATAGTTACATGTCGTACAGGGAATCAGCGGAATCCTGTCCAGTTCCTCCTGCGCCTTTTTAATTACCTCCTGCTGCGCCGCTGTCAGGCCGCGGAAAGTCTTCATATAGGAAAGATTATCCTCCATCTGCTCCACACTGCTCATACCGGAGAGAACCGTAATCACACCCTCCAGATTTGCCGCAAAACGGATGCCCCAGGAAGCTACCGAATGCTCCGGCTCCGCTTCTTTGAAAATCCTCTGTACGGACTCCGGCGGGGTCGCAAGCATGCCGCCCTTCACCGGCTCCATAACAATCACCGGCTTATTATGTTTTCTCGCCACTTCATAACACGCGCGGGACTGGATAGCCGTGCTGTTCCAGTCGGCATAATTAATCTGAAGCTGCACAAACTCCATCTCAGGATGCGCAGTCAGAATTGCATCCAGCTCTTCCGGCGTAGAATGGAACGAAAATCCCATATGACGGATCTTTCCCTCCTTCTTCATCTGTGCAATCCAGCTCCACATATCAAATTCATCAAAATACCTGGAGCGCCCCTCCCCCAGATTATGAAGCAGATAAAAATCAAAGTATCCAGCTCCCGTCTGTTTCAGTGATGTATCAAACTGCGCAATCGCCTCTTCTCTTGTTTTGCAGTTAATCCATGCTGCGTTCTTCGTAGCCAGCTGGTAGGCCTCTCTGGGATAACGTTCCACCAGAGCTTCGCGGATCGCATCCTCACTTCCCGCATAGGCCCACGCCGTATCAAAATAGGTAAAACCGGCCTCTAAAAACATGTCTACCATTTTTTTCGTCTGCTCCACATCAATCCTGTTGCCATTCATCGGAAGACGCATCAGACCAAACCCGAGTTTCTTAATATCCTCACCTAAATATTTCATATCGATCCCCTTTATCCTTCCATCATATTCTCTGCCCACTGCTTCAGCTCATCCTCGCCGGCATTTGCAGGAAATCGCTTTCCTTCCTTCAGAACCGCTCCGGGACAGGAGGGCGCCAGTTCCCGGCAGGTATTCCCCATACCGCTGCTTCCGGATGTAGCAAAAGGAATTACTTTCTTTCCGGTCAGATCATACTGCTCCAGAAATGTATTGATAATCGTGGGAGCCACGTACCACCAGATCGGGAAGCCCACAAAAATACAGTCATACTGCTCCATATTTTCTGCCCTGCCCGCAATTTCGGGACGGTAGGATTTGTCATTCATCTCCACACTGCTGCGGCTTCTGGAATTTGTCCAGTCCAGATCAGCCGTGGAATAGGGAACTGCCGGGCAGATTTTATAAAGATCTGCTCCAATACCGCCCGCAAGTTTCCTGGCCAGCCTTTCTGTTACGCCGCCTGCGGAAAAATAAGCTACCAAAACTTTACTCATCATCATATCCTCCTGCTTTCTTTATTTTTATCAGCTATCAATTGTCGTTTTTCCCCGGAACTTTTCCGGGCGAATTATTTTCCAGAAGACAATGCACGATCATACGAACATTCTCCTCCACGGTCAGAGGCGTATACTCTATCCCCGCCAGACTCATAGCCGCTCTCTGCTTCTCCGTGGCTGTCGTATAAGGATAAATTCCATACACAAAAGGAAAAAACGCGTATTGAAACTGCCGGCAGATCTCCGGATCCAATGCGGGTCTTATTTTGCGCAGACATCCCTCTACCAGCTTCAGGGTACGTTTATATACGCCCTTGAACTCTGCCAGTCTCTCCAGCCGGGAATTCTCCTCAATTTCAAAGAGATTCATGGAAAGAATCTTCAGCATCTGGATCCTTCCCGCAAGAGTTCCTGCCAGCAAATCCGCAAACCCGCTCACAGTCATAGTGTCATTCTCATCTATGGCCTGCGACAGTTCCTGATTCCAGCATCCGTATTCCCTCTGAAGCAAAGCCAGAAAAATCTCCTCTTTTGTCTGAAAATAGTTATAGACTGATGTGCGGGTAAAAGATATTACACTACCGATTTCTTTAATGGTAATCTCGTTAAAACTCATTGTTTTGTACAGTTCTGCACAGGCATCAATAATTTCTTTTCTCCTGGCCTCTGTAAGTTCCTTCGATCCTCTCGGCATATCTGTTCTCCTGTATCTCACAGCCTCTGTTTTGACACTGTGTCACTTTATTTAGTATAAAACAAAGCTGACACTCCGTCAACCTCTTTTTTGACATTGTGTCAGCTCTTCCGTCACTGTATTCCGCAGTACCTTATCCTCTGCCCCAGCCATCTGACATTATTATGCCAGCTCCTGCAGCTCATCCAGCCAGATACGGGCACAGGCATCCGACGGCATCCGCAGATCTCCCCGGGGAGAAACTGCCACCGTACCGACCTTCGGACCGTCCGGCAGGCAGGAACGCTTGAACTGCTGACTGAAAAATCTCCGGAAAAAGGTTTTCAGCCATTTTTTTATGGTCTCGTTGTCATAAATTCCCCAAAACGCATACTGCGCCAGCCGGTAGATCTTCTTCGGCGGGCATCCGAACCGCAGCACATAATACAGAAAGAAATCATGAAGCTCATAGGGTCCCACAATATCCTCTGTTTTCTGAGAAATCTTTCCGTTCTCCGGCGGAAGCAGTTCCGGACTCACCGGAGTGTCCAGTACATCAGACAGAACTCTTTCCAGTTCCGGATCCCCACAGGTCTGCGCATACCAGCTCACCAGATGGCGCACCAGCGTCTTGGGAACGGACGCGTTTACTCCGTACATGGACATATGGTCTCCGTTATAGGTGGCCCATCCCAGAGCCAGCTCGGACATATCTCCCGTTCCAATTACCATGCCGCCCAGGCGGTTGGCAATATCCATTAAAATCTGCGTACGCTCTCTGGCCTGTCCGTTTTCATAAGTCACATCATGCACTGCTTCATCCTGACCAATATCCCGGAAATGAATCCGTACCGCATCCACAATGCTGACCTCCCGGAAATCGGCTCCCAGGGATCGGATCAGACTCACCGCGTTTTCATAGGTACGGTCTGTAGTTCCGAAGCCCGGCATCGTAACCGCCACAATACCCTTATGATCTCTTCCCAGCAGATCAAAAGCCTTTGCCGTAACCAGCAGAGCCAGCGTAGAATCCAGTCCTCCGGAGATTCCCACCACAGCCGCCTGACTGCCTGTATGCTCCAGACGCTTTTTCAGTCCCATAGCCTGGATCATAAAAATCTCTCCGCACCGCTTGTCCCGGTCTTCCTTTTTTCCGGGAACAAAAGGCGCCGGATCCACAAACCGGGTGAGCTCTGTTTCCTCTGTTTCCAGATCGAACTCTATCGTCCGGTAAAACTTCTCCGTTCTTCCGTAGGTAGACATCCTTCTGCGCTCCTCGCAGAGACGCTGTATATCAATCTCCGTATAAATGCTCTCATTGACAAAGCGGGCGGATTCCGCCAGAATCGTCCCATTCTCCGCAATCAGATTATGACCGGAATACACTACATCCTGCGTAGATTCTCCATCCCCGGCGCTGCAGTAAATATACCCGCAGATCAGCCGTGCAGACTGTCCGCTGACCAGATTCCTCCGGTAAATATCTTTTCCTGTGGTCTCATCACTGGCAGATAGATTCACCATAAGCGTCGCGCCCGCCATGGCATGTTCGATACTGGGCGGGTTCGGAGCCCAGAGATCCTCACAGATCTCCGCACCGATCTTCAGACCCGGCATCTGACGGCAGGAAAACAGTAGACGGGTTCCCATGGGAACCACATGCTTCTCATCCAGACGTACCTCCACCGGATCCTCCATTCCCTTTGCGAAATGACGCTGCTCATAAAACTCATTATAGGTGGGAATGTGAGTCTTGGGCACCAGTCCCAGCACTTCCCCGCGGCACAGAACAGCCGCCGCATTGTAGAGCTTGGACTGATATTCCACCGGGAGTCCCACAAACACTGCCGCGTCCAGTTCCGCTGTCTTTTCGGCAATCTCCAGCAGTGCAGTTCCGGCCTCTTTCAGAAGCAGTTCCTGATAAAACAGATCGCCGCAGGTATATCCTGTGATGCAGAGCTCCGGAAAGACCATCACCTTCGCTCCCTCCCCGGCCGCCTGAAACATCAGCTCACAGATTTTCTCTTTATTATACTTGGGATCCGCCACTCTGATCTTCGGTGTCAGAGCTGCGGCTTTCACAAATCCATCTTTCATTTTTTCTTCCTCTCACATGGGATTACCGTCTCAGTACGGCTTTCATGTCTTCCACAGAAAAAGTATAGGCGGTATTACAGAAATCGCATTTTACCTCCACGGGCTTTCCCTCGGCAATCATTTCCTTCAAATCCTTTTTCCCCAGGCTGGCAATTGCCTTTTCCACCCGTTCCCGGGAACAATTGCAGGAAAAAGACGCCGGAATCTTTTCTGTAATCTCCAGGCCGAAATCTCCCAGAATATATTCCAGCAGGCTCTCCGGCGTGTGCCCCTGCTCCAGAAGATCTGTCACAGAAGAAATCTCTCCGATTTTTTTCTCAAGGGCATCGATTACTTTCTCATCCGTAAAGGGCAGAAGCTGAATGATAAATCCTCCCGCCTGCTTCACCGTATTATCTTTGTTCATCAGCACGCCCAGCCCCACAGAAGACGGCACCTGCTCTGATGTGGCAAAATAGTAAGTAAGATCTTCGGCAATCTCACTGGTCTGCAGTACAGTCTGCCCAATATATGGCTCCTTCATTCCCATGTCCTTGATTACATTCATGATGCCGGGACCCACAGCGCCGCCCACATCCAGCTTGCCTTTGCTGTTCGGCGGCAGCATTACATCCGCAGTCAGCGGATAGCCTTTCACATGACCGCCGGAATCTGCGGTCACCGTCATTCCCCGCATGGGACCTCCTGATTTCACCTGAATGGTCAGAAGATCCTTCTCTCCCTTCATCATAACTCCCATCATAACGCCTCCGGTCAGCAGCCGTCCCAGAGCCGCCGTAACCACAGGGCTGGTATTATGCCGCCGTCTGGCCTCCTCCACAATTCCTTTTGAAGTAACAGCAAAGGCGCGGATCGCGCTGTCCGCCGCCCCTGCCCGCACAATATAATCATCACACATTTCCCGATGTTTCTCCTCTCTGCTCAGTTTCCGTTTTACCCTGTTCACAGGCCACAAAATACACCCGCTCACAGTCCGGCCCCGGTTCTTCCTTCGTTCCTTCCCCATAGACCCCCAGCAGACGCATCCCCGACGCTTCCATCAGCGCCTTCACCTGCTCCGTCTCATAGGCTTTCTGATAATGAAACTCTTCGATCCGCTCATACAGACCATTCTCCTGACGCACAAAAAAGTTCAGCGCATATTCATTGATCCCGGTTCCCTCATCGAAATAATTCTCCCAGGTAAAACATTCCCGCTCCCGGTTCTCGCAAATCACAGAGTCTCCCAGAATGCAGCGATACTTATACACCGTATTCATATCACAGATAAAAATACCGCCGGGGTCCAGATAATTATTCACCAGAGAAAATACCTGACGCAGTTCTTCCGACTCCAGAATATAATTCAGAGAATCACAGACACAGACTACCGCCCGGACTGTCCCGTACAATTCAAACTCCCGCATATCCTGCTGCAGATAAAGGATAGATGTATCTTCCTCCGCCTCCCTGGCAATCTCCAGCATCTCACCGGAGAGATCGATGCCGATCATATCATATCCCCGCTGCCGCAGAAGACGGGTCATTCTGCCCGTCCCGCATCCCAGATCCAGCACCAGGCCATCCTCTATCCCATGTTCTCTTAAAATCCCGCAGATGTAATCACACCATTCCTCATAGGGAACATTATCCATAAACGCGTCATACACCTGCGCAAATCCGGTATACGCTTCCATTCGTGTTCCTCCCGACTCCGGCGCTCTATTCCATGTTGAACAAATTCCTGAAAAAGTCAGCAATTTTTCCAAAAAATCCGCTGACTCTGGAAGCAAACTCTCCTGTATCAATGGAACTCAGATCGAATCCCATATCCTTCAGCTTATCATAAATCCCCTGGGCCTGCTTTGCCAGCTGATCCCAGTTCAGATCCAGTCCCTGCAGCTTTCTCAGAAGCTCTTTTAACTGAAGAATCTCATCCTGGGTCAGGGATACTTCAAACTGATCTGCAGCGTCCTGAATCTCCTGCTCCAGTTCCTCATCCGTCATGTCCTGCGTATCTCCAAGCTGTTCCTTCAGATACGCCACCATGCCCTCTACCTCATCCGTATTTCCGGTAGAATCCTCGATCTGTCCCGTTATCACGATTTCATGAATCGCTCCGTCTATGATATCCTCATCAATATCATCTCCCGTCATGGTAGAATATGCTTCTATGGCGCCAATCAGCGCTGCCGTTCCGGAAATGGGGGAAGGTCCCGCAACGATCACTTCCGCATCCTCCAGTCCTGCTGTAGCCAGAGCATTCTCATACATTCCCGCTGTACAGTAGGTAATATTCTTTGTATTTACGGTAATTCCGCTGCCCCTCTTTCCCTCCATCACCAGAACAGAGGACAGAGCCCGGGTACCGATCTTATCCGAGGAAATATAAGAATCCAGATATTCATGCTCCTGTTCATTGGAGACAGTCACCACCGTATAATCTTCCAGATCCTCTTCTGTTATCCCCAGAAGTTCCAGCACAGCGGCCCTCTGATCTGCGGTCAGATCCTCGCCCAGAGCAACATACGGCTTATCTCCGCTGTCCACGGTAACTTCTTCCCCGGAAGTTCCCACATCACCGGATACAGTATCTGTCTCTCCGGCCAGCGCGCCGGTGCAGAGGCCGAGCATCATTGTTCCCGATAAAATTACTGCTGCTGCTTTTTTCCATATTTTATGCATGTTCCAATCTCCTCATCATTCACACTGCCCGGCTGCCCGATGTGCAGACGGACTCGAAAACTCCTCGCCAAGTGCCCCTATTATATCATAAAAATATAACATCTTTCTCTATTTTTTCTTAAAATATGTATGCTTCAGCAGAACCCCGTAATCTTCAACTGCATCCGGGGCCGGGCGTAATAGGTATCAATCTCAGGATAATAGGAAAAATGCAGGGACACCGGACGGCTGCACCGTCCTGCCATCAGATCCTCCGCCGTTTCCTTTCCATATTTTTCAGCAATCACCTGCTTCATCTGGTCAGCTTCTCCGAAATAAACCGCGTCTATTGTCCTGCCTCCGGGGCTTTCCAGGCTCATGCGGATCACACGGCCCTCTCTTCCCAGAATCTTCAGGCTCCGTATGATCAGATTCCGGTCTGCGAACACCGGCTTTTCATTTCCCTTTCCAAAAGGCTCCAGAAGCTCCAGCTGGCGGATCAGCTCCGGATAGAGATAGTCTACCGGCATGGGAACATCAATAACCACCCGGGGCTGCAGCTCCTCCTCTGTCAGAGATGCATTCTCATTCAGCTGTTTCCGCAGACATTCAATATTTTTCTCTTCCAGAGAAAATCCCGCGGCCATGGGATGACCTCCAAACTTCGTGAAAAGCTCCCTGCATTTGCACATTTCCTCATACATGGAGTATCCCTCTATGGACCTGCCGGAGCCCTTTGCTCCCTCCTCGGATCGGGTAACTACAAAGGCGGGCCGGTAATAAGCTTCCCGGATCCTGCCGGCCACAATTCCGGCCAGACTCTCATGACAGTCCGGCAGAAAAATCACAAGCACTCTGTCCTGCTCATAATGCTCTTTCTCGATCAGCGCCTTTGCCTGCTCTACTGCATGAGCCGTCATCAGTTTCCTGCTGGCATTCAGTTCCACAATCTCCTGTGCCATAACCGCCGCCCGAACCGGATCCTGACAAAGCAGAAGCTTCAGAGAAAGCCTCGCGGTCTCCAGCCGTCCGCTGGCATTGAGACAGGGACCCAAAATAAAGCCGATATGATAGCTTTTTAACTGCTTCCCCTCCAGCTTGTTCTGCAGAATCAGCGCCCGCATTCCTATATTTTCTGTATGCTGCAGCATATCCAGTCCCAGCTTTACCAGAATCCGGTTCTCTCCCCGCAGATCCATCACATCTCCCACCGTGGCAAACCCTGCGTTTTCAATAAAAGGATCAGCCTCTGAAACCGGCACTCCCGCCAGTTCATAAAGCACCTGTATAAACTTGAAGGCCACCGACGCTCCGCACAGGCCTTTAAATGGATATGTACAGTCATCCTGTTTGGGATTTACCACCGCGTCCGCCTCACTCCGGATCTGTCTGCGTCCGCTTTCCATTTCCTCAAAGGGCACTTCGTGATGATCGGTGACAACCACCGTCATTCCCAGCTTCTTCGCCATGGAGATCTGCTCTGTGGCAGAAATTCCATTATCACAGGTAAGAATCGTATCAATCCCCTCTTCATATGCCCGGGTTACCAGATGTTCATTCAGGCCATAACCGTCCTGAATCCGGTCCGGGATCACATAATCCACGTCTGCGTCCAGACGCCCCAGCCCTTTCAGAAGAATAAAAGTTGACTGAATTCCATCTATATCATAATCTCCGATGATCCGGATTCTCTTTCCTTCCCGGATCTTCCCGTAAATAATTTCCGCCGCCCGGTCCACATCTTTCAAAAGATGCGGATTGTAAAGATCCGCTTTCGTTCCATGGAGATACATCTCCATCTCATCGGCTTCCGTCATTCCCCGATTGCGCATGATCCGCGCAATCACCGGATCAATCCCAAAACGCTCTCCAATTCTGTTAAAATCTGCCTTTTTTGCAGCTATTACCCATTTTGCCCTCAAACTTTTCCCTCTATTCCCAAAACAAGGAGACTCAAAAAAGTCTCCTTGCCGCAAACTCTGTTTAAAATTCTGCCGTTTACTCTGCGCTCTGCTCCGCCACAGTAGTATCCGCCGCATCCATCACGTTCTGATATGCGATATTCTCCGCATAGCTCAACTGTACGAAGGCCTCGCCGCCGTATGCCTCATAAAACGCATCCGCGTCGTCAAATCCGTAATAGGATACATAATTTGATACAAAATTGTCGAAATCTACAGTGTTGATGGAAATATCCTGATCAGCCACAATCGCCTCAAGAATCAGCTCCTGCTCAAGCTGCTCCTGAAGAGTCTCTGTTACAAACGTCTTGAACTCATCCTCTGTAGAATATCCGTAGTAAGTGGAAATATACTCTTCATAAGTAACTCCTGCCTCTTCTGCCGCTGCCTGTGTCTGGTCGATCACCTGCTGAGTTCTCTCGTCCAGCAGCCCCTCCGGAAGCTCCACGGTACATCCGCTTACCAGCTGCTCCATCACCTTTGTCTGCAGATCATTCTGCTTCTCACTCTCGTACTGAGAAGTCAGCGCGCTGGTAAAATAGGTATTCAGATCATCTACTGTCGATAATCCGTAAGCAGAAAAATTCTGGGTTACATAAGCGTCATCAATGGTATCCAGCGTTGCGTCAGATGCATTCATAATACCGTTAACGGTCACATGGAACACCACATCCTTACCGGCCATATCCTCAGAAGGATAATCCTCCGGGAAAGTGAGATTCAGATCCAGGCTGTCTCCCACATTCGCGCCGATCAGTCCATCCTCAAAGCCGTCAATAAAACTGCCCGAGCCGATGGTCAGATTATATCCTGTGGCAGAACCGCCGTCAAACTCTTCGCCGTTCAGTGTACCGGTGTAGTCAATGTTTACCACATCTCCCGATTCCACTGTTGTCTTATCCCCTTTGGTGTATACAGGATAATAAGGAAGTACAGAGTTCTCAATGTAATCATTTACCGCCGCCTCTGTCACCTCATAATCTGAATCCAGCTCTACACTCAGATTCATGTAATCATCCATCAGGGTAACATAATCCTTCACATCGTAATCTGTAGACTCCAGAAGCGTCTTTGCCTCTATGGTCTCTCCCTCTGCCGAACCCGAACCGTCGGCGCCGTTGTCCTGGCTGCATCCGCTCATGAATGTCATAACTGTCATTCCACAGATCAACAGCATTGCAATCCCTTTCTTCATCAACATGTTTCCTTTCGTAATCACTAAATCATAAATTCAGAACCCTTCCGTAAGTCCCGATACAGGACCTGCGGCAGTTTTACTGGCTCTTTCAGCTCCGAATCACTGTGACTAACCATACCATATTTTGCGTCAAAAGAAAAGGCGGTATTCTGATTTTTTTCTTGTATTTTCTTCGAAGAGATGATAGAATATACCAAGCATTCGTTTACGAGACAGTTTTACTGCCATATCATATAGAGGAGGAAGATTCGTGAGCAGAACTCAGATAATTACACTCATAATCAGCGCAGCAGTCTGCGTAGTTCTTATTATTGTAATGTATCGCCTGGCCAAGCGCAATGAAAAAAGAAGAAATGAACAGCAGGCCAGTATTGATCAGATGGCTCAGAATTACACCATGCTGATCATCGACAAGAAAAAAATGAAACTGAAAGATTCCGGGCTTCCCCAGCAGGTAATCGACGATACGCCATGGTATGCCAAGCGTTCCAAGGTTCCTGTTGTAAAAGCAAAGGTCGGACCGAAGATCGTAACATTGATTGCAGACAATAATGTTTATGATCTCATTCCTGTAAAAAAGGAAATAAAAGCTACTGTAGCCGGCATCTATATCTCCGATGTCAGAGGACTGCGGGGACCGCTGCAGAAGCCTGAGAAGAAGAGAGGCTTCCTGGCACGGCTTACGGGACAGAAATAAAACAGCATAAGAAAACTCAAACCGGTCAGGTATACCTGACCGGTTTTCTTTGTTTTAATAATCCTCAATATGTATCAGCCGCGTAGTATCCACATCAAAGGGAAGAATGCTGCTGGCAAACCGCTGGAACTTGCTGGCGGCGTCACTGACATAGAACTGGTACATACTGTCCGCAGGAATATCCTGCCGGTCATTGGCAAGTCCCTTTTCTTCCAGCAGGGCCTTCAGCTCACGGGCCGTCTCATAGGCCGGATTCACCAGATTCACCTTGTCTCCCATAATTTCCCGCAATGTGGAACGGAGCAGCGGATAATGAGTGCACCCCATCACCAGCGTATCAATGCCGGTAGCCAGCAGAGGCTCCAGATAACGGTTTGCCACTTCCACCGTCACCGGATCCTTCAGCCATCCCTCCTCCACCAGAGGGCAGAACAGCGGACATGCCTTTCCAAACACCTGGGCGTTGGGATTGCGCTCCTGGATCACTCTGTTGTACAGATGACTCTCAATCGTGCTTTCTGTGGCGATCACGCCGATCTTTCCGTTCTTGGTTGTCTCCGCGGCCACCCTGGCGCCGGGAAGCACTACGCCGATAATCGGAATATCCACCTCAGGCTGCAGAGTCTCCAGCGCCAGAGCGCTGGCAGTATTGCAGGCAATCACAACTGCCTTCACACCCTTTGTCCTCAGAAAATGAACAATCTGCCGGGAAAACCGGATAATCGTATCTTTTGATTTGCTTCCGTAGGGCACCCGGGCTGTGTCGCCAAAATAGACAATTCTTTCGTTGGGAATCTGCCTCATGATCTCTCTGGCTACGGTCAGTCCGCCCACACCGGAATCAAATACCCCGATAGGGGCCTGTCTTATATTTTCCATCTTAAAACCTCATGTTTTCTCTTACTTGTCACAGGCTTCCTCCCGGGAAACCACCTGCATGGTCAGAGAACAGGCAGACAGCCGCTCTCCCTCTGCTTCCAGATCATATTCCAGCCGCACATCCAGCCGGTCTCCGCTCTCGTCAATCTGAACCGCCCGGGTCTGCATTCCCAGCAGCAGCGGTCCGTAAGGAGTCTGGTAGCTGGCCAGATGCTTCAGACCGGGCCGGAAAACCATATGTACGTTATTCACACCCTTTCGGATGATCTCCACGCTGTCCCCGCTGATTTTCACTCTGCTTTTTATTTTTTCCTGAAATCCTTCCACGGCTTCCTCATACAGAATATAGTGCTTTCCGTTCCGAAAATAATATTCTCCTGAAGTGATCATCTCTGTCGGATCCTGTTCCTCATCTGTAAAATGAAGGCCGCAGATGGACACCCAAACATCTTTCTTCATCTGTCTGACATTCCTGTTCTGCATGATTTCATCCATATCATACACGGATTGCCGGAATTATTCAAGCACGCGATTCATAAACCTGAGAATTTTAAACCGTACTTTATAATCTCCGCTCTGAAGAACTGCCGCGTATTCCTCATTCGTCAGTTCTGCCTGCAGTTTCTCTCCGGACTGCTCATCCACCTGGTACATACTCCCTGAAAAACAGAGATTCGGATACATGACGCACCACCAGTTATGCCCTCCGCCTTCTCCGATCACCAGCCGCAGCGCCTGATATTCTCCTGCGGGAAACGTATATTCCCCGTAGGTCTTTTCCGGAAACATACAGCTTTCCAGAGAAGCGTCCACAGTATAGTCATACCCTTCTTCCTGTACCACATTTCCTGCCACCTGTTCAATCTCCGGAATGTTTTCCTCCACAATCGCTTCGCTTTCTTCCAGGGATTCCGCCTCCGCAAGAGGCTTTGCCAGATAAGTTCCCACAGCATCCCGCACCTTCAGCTTCAAAGCCTGATCTTCCCCGGAATCGCTGTTTGCCAGCACATGAAAACGCAGTATTTTCTCTGAAATCCCCTGCTGCAGTGTCTCCGTATGAATGGTTCCCAAAAGCATGACGCAGCCGGCTGCCGCCGCCAGACTTCCCAGTATATATCGTTTTATCATTTTTTCTCATCCTTTCTTCCGGAACTGAGCCGCCGAACGGGACTCCTGCCAGTTTTCCTGATATCCTGTTCCCATTCCCGCGTTCTTCCGTCTGATGAGATTCTTGCCTCCGGGAAAAATTTTATACATCTTCAATCTGCATTTTTCTGATCCGTCAGAATTTTTAACTCTGTACAACTGTCAAAAACCTCCTCCATGGAAAGTTCCGAGGTCCATTCCAGATTTTCCACCACGGCAAACTGCTTTACCACCGGCCGGTTTTCCTCCAGTGTAACCACCGGAATGAGAAGAATCTCATCCCCATTGTAATACTGGCTCATCAGATCTCCCACTTTGATCAGCGTTCCTGACTTCAGATTTGTCCAGCCCTCCACCAGATCCTCCAGATAGATGCCCAGACAGGTATTCAGCTGCAGATCACCGGAAAAAATATTTCCCATTTCACCATCGCACAGGAGAACATAGCTGTTCCAGGCCGCATCCCGCTTTTCCCGGAAAAACTCCACCAGCTGTTCCTTCTCCTCCCGGCCGTCCAGAACTTTCCGGTCTACAATCAGCACCTTCAGATGATTCAGGTTTACATTCCGATTGCTGCCCTCGGACATAAGCGTTGTTCCTTCCAGCAGATCATCCATTGTTCCGTCCCAGTAGAGATCACTGGAAAGAGCATTATCCAGAGCATCCTTACTCTGCAGATTCGGATAAGCAGTATACATATGAAACTGCTGTTCCCCATCCGTCTCAACGCCCAGCGCCAGAGGAAACGCATTATTTTCCAGTTCGTGTCTGTCGCACCCGGACAAAATCAGGCACATTGCCGCCGCTCCCAGGCAAAGTCCCCTTCTTACCCGGGCAAACACTCCCTGCTTTTTCTTTTTCTCTCTATTCTGTCGTCCCATCCGTCATACCACCTTCCCATTCGATGCTGCCGCAGAATATCAGTCTCCGCCGCCCTTCTTTTTTGCACACAGATAATAGATAAAAGGCAAAATCAAAAGAACCGGCGCCACTCCTCCGAAAATCACCCGAAGCGCCAAAGGAGCCAGCCCTTCCACCCGAAGCAGACTCAAAGCCGCGGCAAATACAGCGCCTCCGCACCCCGCGCTCCACCAGAATTCCGGTGAAGCTGCTGTCTGTCCCGGCTCCTCCTTCTTTTTCCCGGCGTTTTTCCCGGAAAATCCGCCTCTAAGCAGTTCTTTTCCATAAAACAGAAGCGAGGCAAACAGCGCAAACAGGCAGAAAAACCAGATTCCGGTCATAATAGCATCCTGCCGCTCAAAAAACTCACCGGGCAGTTTTACTACTGCCATCAGGAGAATCACGGGGAAATCCAGCTGTGCCAGAAGCTTCTGCTGAAAAATTCCGAGAAGTATCAGATAAATCACCACATTCAGTCCAATTGCGGTTCCAAGTCCGCCCCTCACACTCCGTACCGCCTGATCAGGACTGCTGCAGTGAGGACGGAAAAATAAGAACAGAGCGGAAACAGCAAAAAACATAAAACTTGCGTAACAACTCCTGAAAAATCCCAGAGCCGTTATTTCTGTTATCCCCCAGTAGGAAGGTTTCACACTGACACAGGCAATCAGCAGAATCACAGCCAGCGGTACCATCAGGAACCAGAACAGCACTTCATAAATCCGAATTCTGGATTCCAGTCCCTTCCACAGTCCCAGAACTCCGGCCAGCGTCAGCGTGATCAGAATCACCGGCTCATATTCCGTATCCAGCAGCTGCGTTCTGACCAGCACTGTCAGCAAATATAAAACATAGGCGGAAATTCCCACCA
>CAMLYL010000028.1 GCA_946491665.1 uncultured Lachnospiraceae bacterium
AAACTTTCTTCATATTCAATTCCCTCCTTTCCTTAGAGCAGGGTAACCCGAACTGCAATCGTCTGAATGCTGACTGCATCCGTACCATTGCTGCCAGTCAGAGAAACCACAAAGCTGGTGTTTCCAAACAGCTTGTAGGTGTACGGTCTTAGCTCCAAAGTGTAGGTATAAGTACCATCGCTGTTCTGCTTACCGTCGCTGACAGTCAAAGCATTCAGACCACGTTCGTCCACACTGTAGGTGCGGCTGCCCACCTGGACAGTGATGGACTGCCCCTCAACAAGCGCATTAGTGGTGACGACCTCCATCGTCATAGTACGCCCATAGCGGACACGATTGGTAGTCACAGTCACGCCATTTTCCTGAATGGCAGCCTCATCCTGCGTTGCAGTGCCAGTAGCTGCACCCTCAGCTACTGCCTTGGTGTACTTAAACTCAGCAGTAGAGCCGAAACCAAAAGTAGCCTTCACATCTGTGATGGAAAGAATGCCATTGCCATCGCTCTTGGAGATGTAGACGGTGTACTGATACTTGCCGTTTTCGTTCCCTGGTGTACCCAGGTTCTCCAACTTGTAATTCATGGCAGTAGCCGTACCGATAGCTGCCGAGTTCGATTCTCCATTCACTGTGACATTCATCGTGACAGACTGGCCATCCGCACTCTTGGCGCCGATCTGCAGGGTCGCTACCGGCTCGGATGTCTCCAGAATGAAGCCAATTATGGATTCCGTGCTGTCAAGATATGCCTCATTATTGGGGCCTACCAGCGTGTAGTCGATAACGCCGCCATCATCTGCTACAGAATCCGCATTGATGTAGAGGACGCCGCTTCCGCTGCCATCGGCGCTATTATAGGTCTCTGCGTCAATAATGGCGTCACGTATCTTCAGGCGAACCGCATTAGCCTCGTTATCCGTCTGATACTGGGTACCTTCAGCGGTCAGAGGGTTGTAGATCTGAACCGCATCGATAACGTGATATCCACCCCTGGACAGTGACGGATAATACGTATTCTCGTATGCTGCAAATGCAGTCACGGTAACTGTATAGGTATCATACGTCAGGTTCTTCACGGTATAGACCGGAATCTGGTATAGAGTATCATTACCTGTGTTCTGGACAGAGGTATTTTTCACCGTCTCACCGGAATCGTTCACTACTCTGATGGACAACAGACCATTGTCCCCGCCGGTCTGGCTGTAGAGATCAAAGCCTGTACCGGTGAAGGTAAAAGTGGCCGTCTGACTGGCTCCGCCTTCTTCAATATTGACGTTGTGCGCCGAACCGTTGGAATAGTATCCGGAATCGGCGTAGGCCTCATCGTATCCGTAGGGAGTGGTGTTATAGGTCTGTGTGTTATCTGCGGTATTTCCCGTAGTACTCCAACCGTCGGAGAAGGTGATGAAGTTGGAATCATCGTCTTCATAGTAGACGGTGGTGGCGGGCATCGCACGGAGTACAGTTGTAGTAGTATACTCTGTTCCTGTATCTCTAAATGTAGCAGTTAATATCACATCATCTATCCGCGGACTCATGGTCACCGGTGTATACGTAACTGAATTGTCTGCATTAACCATCACTGTGCCATAACGTGCAGTACCGGCGGTAACAGTATCAGCATTTTGCAGGCCGAGTTCACTTGCCGGAACAGTGATAGGCAAACCATAATCATAAACTACCGTATGAGTATCGTTGAATTCATAGTACAGATAGACATCTTTTCCATCCTCACTGCGAGTCACTTCAACGCAGGTATAATCGCGATCCGCATAAGCCTTTGAAAGCTCGGTCAAAGTGGAGAGATCGGAAGAGACAGTCTGCGGTCGATTGTTGCTGTTGTACACTGTGCCATTGACCAAATCTCCCTTCCATGGATCAGGCAGAGCAATATTTTCATCAAAAACTATACCGGACTTCACAGCAATGTTGTAGTTGTAGAACTCATCATTAGCAGTACGATCAATATAATGAACCGTTAAGGAGTCCTCTGTTTCCTTTGCGCGAATATAGTAAGTCACACGCATACCCTGGAGATTGTAAATCTCGATTGCCTGAAGATCCGGACTGCCGCCAATCACGCAGGAATAATTTCCGGAAATACTGGTCCACTCATCCATACCGCTGTTATCCAGATCTTCCTGCGTAGCCGCCCAGGCTACTTTTTCCGTCCCTTCATAGCTATATTGTTGATTACTTGTTGTAGCATTTCCAAAATCAGCATACGAATCATCGCTGGTAGGCGTTAATGTGATCAGATAAACCTCGTATTCTGCAGTCTCCAATGCACGGATCGGCTTTAATGTTCGATACGGTCCAACGCCATCGCAGTGATAAAGAAGTGTTTTTTCTGTGCTAAAAGAATCCGGTACACGTTCGCCGCTGGGATATCTCACGGCAAAATCCAAACGAACGTATTTCCCGTTCAACCAACTGGCGCCGCTCCATTCATCCCTCTCTACTCCATAATCAACAAATACTGTTGTAACTTCATCAGTAACAGTAGACTGCTGCATGTAGTAGGCTACAATTTGATCGTTAGATAAGACTGGTGTCCAGCTGTTCCCATCTGCCGAATACCACCAGTTTCCCTGCCAATAGCGGATATGTGTAATATCAGTACCGTGCTCATCCGTACACCGGTCAACACCTTCCTCGCCTGCTGTATACTGCCAATATCCATTAGGAAGCCTTCTGGCCTTCCAGTACACGGTTGTATACCCATCACCTGCCTTGACTGCCTGCTGTGGAACTAACGTACTGATGGCCACACCATTCTCACCATATGCCTGCGCAGCAGCAATGTCGATACTTTGATTTCCGTTTGCATCATTAACATGTGCATTTGTAATCCAGTATCCAATTGTTAATGGTTGTACGCTACTCAGATCCTCCGCTACTACCTGAATAGTGTAATGTATATCTCCCACAGTAGCATACGTAGTCTGGCCAGCTGCATTTGAGGCAGCGGTAAAAGTCACTGTTGTAGAGGCAGGTGTTTCGGGAGTAGTGCCAGATACTTGATAAATGGTAATGCTAGGGGATAAATAATCTGGCCATCTAATATTACTGTCAGTACCACACTCCGTCACATTATTGGAAGAATCAGTTGTAGAATAACCCCAAGTATAACTATAGTAAGTTGTTCCCCATCTATTACTCTCCCTCTGAGCATATAACGGATAATAATTCCCATCATCAGCCCGGTAATAATAACCTGTCCGCAACCAGGAAGTGCTGTTACGGTTAATCAGAGCATTATAATTGACATCCGCTTCGGAATAGGTCGTGCTTTCCGGTGTTCCATCGCTTCCGGTTACTTCTATAGAAACAATAGAAGGATTCTCTGCACTGTAAGTGTTTCCGGAAAGATTTACCCCTTCGATGGTGTCAGTGGCAGTGCCTCCTGCAGTTACAGTAATCGTTCTCTCTGTCACATCCATCAATACAATACCCGCTTCAGAAAAGTGGGGACAGGTAAAAGTAAAAGCAGTACTGTCTTCGTTCATAGTTCCGTTTAACAGACTATAACTTCCATCGTCATTAACAACAAATCCCTGTAAAGTCTTCCCAGACAGATTCCAGTCAGAAGGTACAGGAATGGAAACTTCTGCCTCGCCTGTATATGCTTCATTGTCAATAGACGGTGCTATATCATAGGCAACTGCTGCTACTGCGCCGGAAATCGTAACAGACGCCGACTCTTTTTCAGTGACTTCAAGACCATTTAAACCAGCCGCCTTAACACTGATTCCGGTATTCTCATCTGTCACATTGCCATCCGTTATCCCGCTTTCATTTCCGCCGTCTTCCGTTGTCCCAGTCAACGCGCCGCCAAAAGCTATGAGCGTATCCTTCGTATCTGCCACGACACTGTCAGCCGTATCAGCCCCCGGCACATCACACCAGATACAGAACATTGCGCCTGCCGGATCGCTGATGGTACTGCTGCCCATAAATGCAGTTGCATCAAATCCAGCCGCTTTCTCAGCGGAGCACTGTGCATCCTTGCCTAATACCCAGTAATAATCTCCGTTTGTGTTGATCATCTGAAAGCCCTGATCTGCAAGGAAAGAGGCGGAAGCCACATTGTAGCCGGACCATCCGCTGGACCAGTAGGCTACCATAATATCTTCATCAATGGCATTTGTGGTAATCCGATTATAGTAAATACCATCATTGAATACCATAGGAGTCATATCTGCATCTTTGATCATAGCTGCCAGATCATTGATATAAGCCACAAACTCATCATACTGACCTGCGCTTACCAGCTGTGCAAATCCCATGCCTCCGGTGGAATATATGTCGTTTGCATACTCGTCTGCGCCAAAGTTAAATAATGTGCAGCCTTTCCCCGCGAAGTATGTAACATACTTCTGAATCAGAGCTTTTGTAAACGCAACTGCATCCGCATTTGTTACATCAATCGTATTAGCGGATCCATTATAAGATCCATTAATGCCAAGAGCTTCCATAGCGGAAACGATTGCATTCATATGCCCCGGAGTATTCAGAAGCGGGATAACTCCCATGCCCTTCCCGGTGGCATAGACAATAATCTCGTCCATCTCAGCCTGGGTCAGCTCATTCTGTTCGCCAGCATCATAATATTCCTTGTTTGCTGCCTGAACAGCGCCCGTTACAGCAGCGCTTTCATATTTTTTTTCTCCTACTGTCACTGACATGTCATCCAGCAGGAACCGCAGGCCGTCATTTCCTACTGCCAGTTCGACGTAATTGAATCCTGCCTCTGAAGCGGTATCGATGATACTTTTGATATTATCGACACTGAAATACTTGCGCCCGCAGTCCAAATGAACAATACGGTAGTCCAATGATGTAGATGCTTCACTGGAAGCAGATGCATCGCTGTTTCCCTCTGCCGCTGCAGACAAAGGCAGCAGAGACAAAACCATCATCAGAACAAGCAAAAGCGACAGAAATCTTTTTTTCAGTCTTTTCTTTTTCATCTTGCCCTTCCTTTCTTAAAATATAGATAATAAAATTTATAAGCAACAGACTTTTCAGTCTGAGTACCTATCAATTGTCTATAGCTATTTTAAATTTTGCAGACTTGTTTTAAAGCTTTCATAAAGTCAGATAAATTCCAATTTAACTGACTGAACTTTGCAATTTATTGCATACTTTTGGAATAATAATTATTATACTCCCCACGCGAATTTATTTCCTCATGCAAAAGTATTATGTTTTTATCTGATTTTTTCGATTTTTTCTGATTTGAGCCATATTTTTTATTGGGCACATATTTCAGCTATATCTTGTGTCAGAATTTTTAAATATAAGATATAGTTAAAATATGCGCAGCAATCACACTACATATAATTTACTATTACTTAAGGAGGTCATTTATGAAAACAACATTAATCAATGAAATTTGCGGTTTAATGAGCGGACATCTTTCAGAAGAACAAAATCAGATACTGAAAACTACTCTTCAAAAAGTTTTTCGCCAATTTAACCTCCCGGAATCTTCCTGCAGCCTTTCTGATCAGACACAACAGACAAATATGAGGCTTCTGAATCTTTATACTGCAGCAAAAAAAATTGAAGGCTGTTCTGAAAATACTTTGAAATATTATTCGGCAACATTACTCAACATGATCAATTCGATTCAAAAGAATGTCTGTGAAATTGAAACGGATGATATCAGATTCTATTTATGCAGATATCAGGATGTGAGAAATTCCAGTAAAGTAACCCTGGATAATATCCGGCGTATTATGTCTTCTTTTTTTACCTGGCTTGAAGATGAAGATTACATATCCAAAAGTCCAACTCGCCGTATACATAAAATTAAAACCACTCAATTTGTACGGGAAACTCTGACCGACGAAAATTTAGAAAGTCTGCGGGATCAATGCCGTCATCCCAGGGATCTGGCAATTATAGACTTGCTGATTTCTACTGGCATCCGTGTAGGAGAATTAGTAAATCTGAATCGCTCTGATATTAATTTCGACAACAGAGAATGTATTGTCCTGGGAAAGGGTGATAAGGAGCGTCGGGTTTACTTTGATGCCAAAACGAAGATCCATCTTCAACAATACCTGACCGTTCGACGTGACACTAACTGCGCCCTTTTCGTAGGACTCTATTCCCCATGGAACCGCCTGTCTATTGCAGGTGTAGAACGTTTTCTGGCCAAACTGGGGGAAGCTTCACATGTCCAGCATGTTCATCCTCACAAATTCCGCAGAACTATGGCTACGATGGCTATTGAAAAAGGGATGCCTATAGAACAGCTTCAGAAACTTTTAGGACATACACAAATAGATACTACACTTCACTACGCAATTGTCAACGAAACAAACGTCAAGCTGTCACATAAAAAATATATTTGCTAGTATTCTAATTTTGGAAGCTATAATACGTCAACTCAAATACTCCAATTTTCTGAATTTTTCTTAAGGGCAAGCCACTTCTGGCTTCCCTTTTGGCATTTTATCTGAAACAAAAGTATAAAAAAATATATGCAGAAAAATTTCGATTTATCTGACTTCTTTTTTCATTCAGATCAATGATCTGCACGCTTCTCTATTTACTTTAATATGTGAAAAACAGGTAAAATTTGAAGAGAAATAGTATTGAAAAATACTGGATTTTCTTTATAATAATACGCGGTGCCGATACCGGGAATTTTATCCTGGTATTATCAAAACTGACACGTACACAAAAATAGGGAGGAAAAATCTTATGGAAAAAATCTTCAAGTTGAAGGAAAACGGTACCAGGTTTTCAACAGAGGTAATGGCCGGTATAACCACATTTTTTACCATGGCTTATATCATTGCAGTCAATCCCACTCTGCTGAGCCAGTCCGGAATGGAATGGGGCGCCGTATTCCTGGCGACTATTATCGCGTCCATCATCGGTACTCTGGTCATGGGACTGTTTGCAAATGTGCCCTACGCACAGGCTCCGGGAATGGGATTGAACGCATTCTTCGTTTATACCGTCTGCTTCGGTCTGGGTTTCACCTGGCAGCAGGCGCTGTCCATGGTATTTATCTGCGGTATCGTAAACATTGTAATTACCGTAACAAAGCTTCGTAAATTTATCATAAAGGCCATTCCCCGCAGCCTGCAGAATGCCATCGGCGGCGGTATCGGCGTCTTTGTGGCATATCTGGGACTTCTGAATGTAGGGATCATCAGCTTTGATTCCGGAGTTCCGGCACTGGCAACTTTAAATCAGCCGTCCTTATGGCTGTTCCTGATCGGTCTGGTGCTGACCATCGTACTTCTGGTATGCAATGTAAAGGGCGCAGTTCTGATTGGCATTATTGTGACAGCTCTCATTGGAATTCCCATGGGAGTGACAACAACTGCAGATTCTGTAAGTTTCCGTGAGGCCTGCGCAGCTCTTCCGACCACATTCGGAGCAATTTTCACTTCTGCAGGACTGCCTTCTCTGTTTAACAATGCAATGAAGCTTCCGCTGGTGCTGATTACCATTTTCGCTTTCACCATTTCCGATACCTTTGATACCATTGGAACCTTTATCGGAACCGGACGCCGCAGCGGCATCTTCAGCGCTGAGGATGAGAAAGCCATGGATTCCGGCTCCGGATTTAAATCAAAAATGGACAAGGCTTTATTCGCAGACGCCATTGCCACTTCTGTAGGATCTATCTTTGGTACCTCCAACACTACTACTTTTGTAGAGAGTGCTTCCGGTATCGGAGTGGGCGGCCGTACTGGTCTCACCAGCGTGGTAGTAGCTATCTGCTTTGCCATCAGCTCATTCCTGGCTACTTTCGTAAGCGCCATTCCTTTCGCAGCCACTGCTCCGGCCCTGGTTGTCGTGGGAGTTATGATGACATCCGCTTTCAAGGAAATCAACTGGGAAGATTTTGCCGAAGCGGTTCCCGCCTTCTTCGCAGGACTGTTTATGGCACTCTGTTACAGCATTTCTTACGGTATTGCGTTCGGATTCATTTCCTACTGCATCGTAAAGATCTGCAAAAAGGATGCAAAGGGTGTTCATCCCATTATCTGGGTAGTAACCATCCTCTTCATTCTGAATTTTGTTCTGCTGGCGATTATTTAAACCGGAACAGGATATTACAAAAACAGGAGGAGATTTCCAGACGGAAGTCTCCTCCTGAAGTTTATTCGATTATATTTATCATTCTGGCTTTGCTACATACTGACGGAGCGTACCGATTCCCTCCACCTGAATTGTGACCCGGTCGCCGTCTTTCAGAAACGGAAATTTTTCAATCTGCTCCAGCAGACATCCCAGTCCCACCGTTCCGATTCCCACAATATCTCCCGGCAACACTTCAACATCCTCCGCTACAACGGAAAACAGACGATCCAGCGGCCAGTACATATCGCTTGTGGTGGAATCTGTAGTCAGAACATCATTCACCCATGCTTTCACATACAGATTCAGTTTTCCATCTACCATCTTATCTTCAAATTCATCCATCGTGACAATCCACGGACCAAGACCGGTTGCAAAATCTTTACTTTTATGCATTCCCAGAAAGCCCGCTTCCTTTCCGCACAGCTCCCTGTCACTCCAGTCATTGAAAATAGTCAGGCCCAGAATATAATCCTTTGCCTCCTCGATACCCGGATTGAATCCCCGTTTGCCAATTACAAAGGCAACTTCCGATTCATAATCCAGTGTCGTGCATCCCGTTTTTCTGCGTACATGTGCTTCCGGTCCCGTAACATTATTGGGATTCTGATAATAAAATATCGGCCGCTCATACCACAGGGGAGGAGTCACAACCGCCGACTCTTTTCCGGCATTGTCAGAATGAACCTCAAACATACAGCTGTCCCGAATCGTTGAGGGATGAAGCACAGGCGCCAGAAGCTTTACATCCTCCAGCGGAATTTTTTTCTGATATGTACCCGTTTCCAGTGCATCTCTGATTTCATTCACAGCATCGGGATACAATTCCATTAGCATTTTTATGTCCTTTATTTCCACATCAGAACCCAGCAGCTCTGTCAGATCCACAACACAGCCGTCTGATTTCACGCCTGCCCTGGCGCCGGAATTCTGATACTCATACGTCAATAATTTCATAATCATTCTTTCCTTTCTTTGATTTATGGGCCGTTTTCTGCCCATTCAGGTATCCTCTGGAGGATTTCCTTATTTATGGGCTGTTTTCTGCCCATAACTACACGCTTTTTGACGGCAGTTCCATCTTTTTAAAACCACAGATATTCAGTAAAATGACGGAAGCAATCGCACCGACGAGAAAGACCGGCATGGCTATACTGTATGATCCGTTTGTATGCTCTGTGCTGAACGCAAGGATAGAGCTGCTGAAGGATCGGAGCGTGGCTGCGATGGCGGTCTGAAGGGAATTAAATATCATAAATGTTCTGCCTCCGCCGCCTGCCATGGAAAGGTACATGGACGGCTGCAGATTATTGGGCGCTCCCATCATAAACATTACAATATAATACCCGCCGACCATCAATGCAATCATTCCTCCCGGCGCAAATCCGAAGATCAGCAGACCCAGTATTTCCAGACACAGAAATAATGTAATCACAAACCGCTGTCCCACACGGGTATCCAGGAATCCGGAGACAATGCTTCCCGCCAGCTGGAACAGTCCCGCAAAGGAAGCTATCGTAACTGCCATATCTGCGGAAACGCCCTTTGATCTCATGATCGGAACAATGGCCAGTGACAGTCCCATAATACCGATAAAACTCAGCCCCCAGCCCACGGCGCTGAACACAAACCTCGGACGCTTCAGCAAAAGCAGATAATTCCACTCAGACTTCTCATCATAGGTATCACTCCCTGTTCCGCCTCCAAATTCTTTTGCCTCTTCATCAAACATATTCTCCGGATTCAGTCCCACATCATACGGATAATCCTTGATCTGGAAAATACTGACTGCCGCCCATACAATTACGATCATCCCGCAGACAATCATGGTGTTTTTTATCCCGAATCGTTCCGATGCTCTGGAATAAACAGGCAGGAGCAGAATACTGGAGACCACAATAATGGACGTCACAATACCCAGCATCTCTCCTTTGCGCCGCGGATACCAGTTCCCGATCCGCGCTCCCACCGCCAGCTGCGCATAAAACATTGTGGCAATATAGTTGGAAGCAATAAATATCCCTGTCATCCCCGGCGGCACAAGCGGTATCATCAGATAACTGAATCCCGCCAGAAAGAGGCCGAAAACAGATATTTTTTTCAGAGAAATTTTCTGCGAAAGCATTCCTATGGCGAGAGCAATCAGCACAGAAACCAGATTTCCGATAGTATTCGCATTATACAGCGGCGCAGTCCCCATATTCTTCATTTCCGCCACAGCGGGAATAAAGATATTGACGGATACCGTTGTCAGAAAATTAAACATCATAAATGAGATCATCGAACCAATTACAACATTCAACGACTGCTTTTTCCATTTCTTTTGATCCATGACACCATCACCTTTCTGCATCTGCGGCGAAGTTTCCCACAAAAACACCGGGCCGCAGATACTGACGGGTTATTTTTCTTTATCTATCATATTTACATGACCGTCCTCAGGTCTGGCATCTGTACGCAGTTCGGAAGAATAACACTCATGGGCCAGATTAGAGCGGATATGCCTTGTAAATTCCTCCCGAAGAGGCTGTGTCAGCGATTCCCGGGTCATCCGGCGCACTGCTCTGGAAGGAACTTTTTTCATCAGCTCTCTCGCAAATTCCCATGCCCGTGAAAGTTCCTGTCCATGAGGGACAACCTCTGCGAATATCCCGAGATTCTTACCCATTTCCGCATCAATGACGCCGCCGTTTAAAAGCATTGCCCGGCCGGCATTCGGTCCCAGCAGGCGGTCATACAAAATATTTACGCCGTCTGTGGGAGCACAGCCCGCATCCTGAATATGACGGTCTACCGTATATGCATTATCCCCCGCAATGATATAATCTGCCAGAAGCACCGACTCCGGATGAATCGTAAACGGTCCGTTGCAGGCACAGATTACAGGAACCGGAATATCCAGCCAGGCCAGCGGTACTCTGGTGGCAGTCAGATACCACCAGTCATAGGTAACGCTTGTCTCATAATCCACATGCGCAACCGACATCTCCGGATCGGAAAGAGAAAGATAACTGTCTCCGGTGCCGGTAATAATAATCAGTTCATTCTCGGGATCGTGGGAAATGTCAAATAGCAGTCCAAGGTATCCCACATGCATCGCCTCACAGAACAGCACCGGTCCGTCATCGGTATGAAAACGCACCTCCAGAATACCATCCTCTCTTTTCAGGTGCGCCATTCCGTCCCATTTTTCCGCGTACTCATCCAGATAAGTGCGAAAAGGTTTATGTTTATCATATTTGTAGCTCATAATAACTCCTCCGTTTCATTCTATTTTTATCCCGCTGCGCCGGAATCTTTCTTTTTCAGGAAAAACAATCCTATTGTACAGGTAATAAAGGACAGTACCGCACATGCCGCCATAATCCATCCGATCACGCTTCCGATGGATCCGGATTCCTTAATATTGGCCAGCATTGTGGTGGTGATGGATGAAAACAGGTACTGAACGAATCCCATAACCGCAGCTCCTGTTCCGGTCGCTTTTCCGGAGGCATTCATAACCAGAGCCATCGCTACCGGAAGCGTTATTCCCTGGATAAACGGGAATACCCACCATACAAACTGGAGCCAGTGATAATCCGCTAATCCACCCATAAAAGAAATACTGATAAAGGCTGCAACAATCAGCTGGAATATATTCAAGGTGCGCACAATTTTTCCCGGAGATACTTTCGTAGCCAGAAAACGTCCCAGCGCCGCGCTGACAACCATGGTTGCCGCATTGACCGCATACATATTCGCATAAGCATTGTTGTCCATTCCAAGCTCTGTTACCATCGCAAAGGACGCAGAGCCCGCGTAACAGAAAAATAATGCCATATTAAATGCAAAACAGAGTACAAAAGCAACATATTCCGGCGTTGCCAGGCAGGATTTCGCCTCTCTGCCGATCCGCTTCAGCGAACCCTTTCCTGCAATTTCAGATGTCTCTGTCACAAACGCAAGAACCAGAATGCAGAGAACTGCGCAGATCGCTGCCTGCAGCCAGAAAATCGCCTGCCACCCCATGCTGTTTCCAACCCATTTTCCAGAAAGCGGAAGAATAATCGGAAGAGCGCCGGACCAGATCTGCATAAATGTCAGTGCAATGGCAGATTTCTTTCCTTTACCCGCATCACCTCCAATACTTCTCGTCGCATTGGAGGATGCAGCACCGCCGATTCCCTGAATCAGCCTTGCCGCAATCAGTCCTCCCAGAGAACCGGATGTGCCGCCGATCACTGCTCCGACCACACAGATGATAAATCCGAAAACCATCGTCTTCTTCTTTCCGATCATATCTGACAATGGCCCTACAACCACATGTCCGATCATCATACCATAAAAGAATCCCGATGTAACCATCAGCGTATTGTTTCCGGAACCAAGGGAAGTAGCAATCTGCGGAAGAATCCAGTTTATGGTATCCATATGAATGGCTCCCATAGATAAAATACAGCCGCAGATAATATACATCACAGATTCGTACTTCAGCTTTTTCTGTATATTGCTGCCTGTTGTAACATTTGCAGTAGACATAATTCCTCTCCTCTCGTAAATAATGTATAAAAATGTGCCAGATCTGATCTCATTTCATGTTAAATTATATAAGGAATCTCCTTGACTGGGAATTTCCAATTTGTTACTATGTGCGTATACGGAAAGTATACACATTTACTTCAGATGAGGAGAGCGTTTCCATGAATGACACACAGATCAGACATTTTATAGCGCTGGCAAAAATCGGCAGTTTCTCCAGGGCGGAGGATGTCCTTAATATAACCAAAACCGCTCTGAAAAAACAGATTGACGCACTGGAGGCGGAGCTGAATTTTTCCCTTTTTATCCGGACGCCGAAGGGACTGCAGCTGACCGAATGCGGCCAGCATTTCCTTACGGAAGCCAACAGGCTCTATCTCGATTTCACATCACTCGTCCGTGAATGCCAGTCTATGGCGCTTCACAGCAAAAAAATCAGAATCGGCATCTACTCCATGTCCAGTATGCTCAACTGGTATTCAAGCATTGATGCAAATTCTGATTTTCATATTGAATACATCTATCTTTCCGGAGGAAATCTCACTCATGAAGATAATCTGCAGCTCCTGAAAGATAAACAGATAGATTTCTTAGAATATGAGGATAATCAGTTAATCTATGAGAATAATCTCTGTTTCAGAAAAATCAGCACGGATTATCTGTGCTGCGTTATGCAGGATAACCATCCTCTCTCACAGAATAAGGAAATACACCCGGAAGAACTGAACGGCTACGAACTTTTCTGCTGGACCGCTGACAGCAGCGCAACAAGAGCTCTGTTTGACTGTGCCCGCCGGTTAAATCTGAATCTGCAGGCTCTTGCCTATAATAAAAATACAGTCCTCAACGTATGTCATGCCGGTAAGGTTTACATTTTGTCCCACACACTGGCAGCATCCTTCCAGCCACTGAAAATCATTCCGATTATTCCGGAGATCCCGTACAGCCGCGGCCTGGTGTATCTGCCGGAAAATGAAAGTCTGCTGAACGACATCATAGCCGCTGCAGACCCCGGGACACTGCAGACAGGAAGGTCTGCCAGAACAGACTCATAATTCATTTTAAGAAATGTCCAGGATTCGGTCCGTATATCTGTAATACGTTATCGTAACTCTGTCTTCTCCGGACAGTTCCGTATAATCCCTGCCCGAAATCTCCGCCCGGAATTTCTCTCCCTGTGAATCTGTTCCGATCATATAATAGTGACTGGAAAAAATTCCGCTGTGTCCCTGGTAATGATTCACCTGCAGATCTGTCAGTCTGACTGTCTCCGGTCCGGCAGACAAATCACGGATGATTTTACTTCCCAGCCAGACCGCTGTTATCAGACTGATCGCCGCAATCAGAATACAGATAACCTTTCCTATGGTCTCCTCCTTCTTTCCTTTATCTGCCAGTCTGCAGACTGCCCAGATCCCGATAATAACAAAAATTGCAACTCCGCATAATTCATCGAGTAAAACCAGCGATCCGGTCTTCGGAATCACAAAATTCATCACAATAACGATCAGCGCCAGAACTGCCAGTCTGATCTCATACTTTTTTATCTTTCTGATTTTTCGTTTCATGCTGCTCTCTCCCCTTCTATGTATACCTGTCAAAATGTGTGCCCATCAGATCCCTGCTCCGTTTTTCTTTCTATGCTGTTCTGATGTTTACCTCGAAGCGCTTCCGGCCTGCACCGGATAATTATGCATCCTGTCTGTTCAGATAAGCTTTTGCTCTCTGAGCAGGTCCATGATCCTGTCACAGATCTCAAAATGTCTCTTATAATTATCTTTTCTTAATTCTTCATCCAGAACAAACGGCACTGTTTTACCCAGAATTTCCAGTTCAAATTGATTATCCTGATATGCACCCGTTTTCCGGAATTCGGCCAGCAGCCTGTCTCCGCAGTAAATACATGCCGGCCACACCGGTCCAAAACCATAACAGCTGGACGCCTCGACAACCGAATGGCATACCGGACAGATAATTATTAATGTCTCTGCCCGTTTTCCATCATGATTCCGATGAATTTCTGTATTGCATTTTTTGCATTGAAACATTTGTTTTGCTTCATCCTTTCAGCTTTCATGATTATCTATCATACCATATCAACATAATTTTTCACAAAACTTTTTTATCAGATGTGGGAGGACTCCTGCCTCTACAGGACGGCGGTGAATATAACAAATTAGTATCAGTGGTGGGAGTCAATCCCCCCATCTGATAAACGCTCCGCTTAGGATGCGCAGGGATTCGGTAAGGAAGATGTCAGCTAAAGCTGGCCCGAATCCCGCGCCAAGACCCGTAAGCGGGTCTTGAATGTGCCGGAGGAAACAGCTTTGTAAACGTTACTTTTCACTCCGTTCACAGTAACTTGTAAACTCCACCGGATATCCCATCGTACGTACACCTGGTGAATGCGAGCAGAGCGAAGCATGAACTCAGTGGAAGTAATGCCGTGCATAATGCAGAATGAACATCAGACTGAACCTGCCCCATTAGACTTTATATACAGATTATGTTACTTTATTTATAGCAGAAAATTTGTAAAATGCCATTTTTAAGGAGGTATTCACTATGGAAGAATTAGAACGCAGAATTGCACATCTGGAAGATCTGTCCGAGATTGAACAGCTTTTAAACAAATATGTTTATATGCTGACCACGATGGATTTTGATCACATTTTTGATGAATGTTTTTCCCAGACACGGGATGACGTTTCCATCCAGGCGTCAGACAGCGGGGTTTACATCGGCCGGGAACACATCAAAGAACGGTTTTTCGCGAAATTTATGGGCTATCTGAAGGAAGTACCCGGAGCGTTCACCATGCATCTGGCATGCAATCCGGTGATTGAAGTTTCTCCGGACCGGACAATGGCACATTCTGTGGCGCTGTCTCCTGGCTGCGCCACAGATCCCCAGGTCAGAGACTCCCTCTGGATCTGGGGAACCTTTACTGACGATTATATCCGGGAAGACGGTCACTGGCGGATTCTTCACCATGCCTTCATTCCGCTGTTCCGGACGCCCTATGACAAAGGCTGGACAAAACAGGCCGTGGGTACCCAGCTCTCAAAACTGTCCGGTAATATGGCAGACGGACCTTCCCAGTTCTGGAACCCTTATGATATCAACAAGGCGGGAGACGCCCTCTGGGCGACCCTCCCCGATATAGATGCTCTGAAAAAATTTGAATAACATTACCCGGAGACAGCCATGGATCTGACATTACTCAATAAAATATGTGAATAGTATTCTCTGGGAAAACTATACCAGACACCTAAGTCTCTGACCGGAGGCTTCCTCCATCAGATGTACTCTCTGTTTACGGATACTGGAAAATTATTTATGACAGCAATAACGCCCGTCTGGAATGGCTGGATTACAACCTCAGACGGGCGTCGGGAACCGGATGCTCCCCTTCCGAAATTTCCTCTGGTGCTTCGGAAGCGGAACAGGCCCTCCGGAAGCTTCTCTATTACCGCGATGCCGGAGATGACATTATCCACGCGCTGCGCGCTTTTTAGCCCCAAAGCTTGCAAGAAGCAGCAGCGCCGGGGATCCGGCTGTCATTCCGAGGAACGCCACTCACCAGCAGAAGTCCCGCCTGGAGACTGATCAGTCCGAAGCCGCTGATATCTCCGACACTCAGCGCAGGAAAGACTGCACTCTGCCTATTCCAACAGTCCGTCACAAAATGCCGCCACATCCGGACCGGTGACTTCAAGAACATCTTTCCCCGAAGCGGCGCATTCTTCAAAAAACAGAAGAAGATCAGCTAATATATCAGAATTTCTAATCCCCTCCACACAGAAAACCTTCATCAGATATGATTCACTCTCTCTGTAAACGATCTGATATGCTTTTGGCAATTCCCGGATCCGCTGTCTGCTGCTTCTCCATTTCTTCTTTCTTTCCAGAATCTCCTTTATATTCATTTCAGTCTTCCCAGCCTCCGTTCCACATTCTGATTCAGCTGCCTGCGCCATTTATCCCGGTATGTTTTCATTTCTTCACCGGAAAACAGTGACGAGCAGAATGATTTTATATCACTGCCCAGAATCTCTTCCACGCTCTGATTTTCTGCAGAAGCGATTTCCAGTAATTCCGCCAGATTCTCAAAAACAGGCAGCAGATTACGCCCGGTAAAATCACCATAAGTATACAGGCAGCTCTGCATCTCATCCCAGGCATCCTGATACGCCGGAGACAGATTTTGTATTCTGACACTGAGATTTTTCATTGCTTTTGTAATATCACTCCCTGTAACTCTTTCTATGAAATTCATCATTCTGTTCTCCTTTTCCGCACATTTGCAATTCTCTGCATTTTTCAGCAATAAAATTCCAGCTCTCCCAGAATTCCTCCAGCCTTGCCTGTCCCGCCTGATTAAGACTATAAAATTTTCTGGGAGGTCCGATCAAAGAGGGCTTTTTTTCCACAATTACAAGCTTATTCTTTTCCAGTCTCGATGTTATTGTATACACGGTGCCCTCCACGATATCTTCAAATCCCAGTTCTCGCAGCCGCTGTGTAATTTCATATCCGTATGTGGGTTTCTGGCTGATAATCTCAAGTACACAGCCCTCCAGAACCCCTTTCAGCATTTCTGTTATATTCTTCAATTTTCCTCCCCACTAATCTGTATTAAATAGTACATCTATATAGTAATACTGATTACTATATTTGTCAATATTTTTCCTCTGACTGCTCTGAATATAAATCTTCTGTTCCTTCCTTGAATTAGTAATAGCTAATCTCAATTCAAAAACAATGTACAGCAAAATCACGTTAAAGATTAATCTTACGCAGTTCCACTGTACACCATTCAGTTTATACTCGTTAATTATCTATCAAGCCCCTGAATTCAAAAAACTCTCAGTAAGATTTTTCAGCCTGCAGCCGCCGTATGCGTTTCTGCATGTCTGTCCGGGAAAAAATATCCGATCACAGCCACAATTACCGCAATCATCAGACCGCCAGCCAGAAAAGCGAAACGGAACCGGTATCCCGACATATGAAAGATCCACTCTGCCGCCTGCAGGAGATAAACAGATACTGTCTGGCCCAGAAACATCCCGGCGGTAGTAAAGGTTACCAGTTTTGTATTTTCCCGTTCACTGCGGGACAGCCGGGAAATTTTCAGGAATACACTGGAATAGAAAATACTATAGCTCGCACCGATCAGCGCCGCCGAGACAATAATGAGCAGTAATGTATGCAGTGCAGCAAGACCTGCATAACCTGCCCCCATCATAAGGCAGGCAATGGTTACCGTAAAATATTTCGCTCTCTTTCTGATTCCCGGTACGGCAAATCCCATGAAAAATCCCGCTGCCATAAATACAGAAACTACGTATCCGGAGGTTGTATCATTCCCGATTGCCTCTCCTTTCAGATACAGGGCAATGCTGGTGGAAAATGTGTAAAATGCCACATTGATCAGCGCCATTCCCCCGATTACCAGATATGCCTTCCAGTTCGGCTTCTGTTTTTCTCCCGTTTCATAAACCATCTGCTGTACCTTATCCTTTGGAAGATATCTGAGATTAAGGATCAGTACCGCCAGGGCAATCAGATAAATCAGAAATGCCATCCGCCAGTTATACGCTGCCAGCCATGCTACTGCAAATGAGGAAATAATTCCCATCAGATAAGAGGCTGAGGCGGAATAGCTCATCAGTCTGTCCCGGGTTTCTCCCTCAAAATTGCTGCTGATCAGAGCCTGAGCCATGGGCGTAATCAGACCGCAGGCAGCGCCCAGCAGTGCCCTTGCCGCCAGCATTGCATAAAATCCCGGCATGGCGCCTGCACCGATTCCGCCGATCAGATACAGTATAATTCCCACAATCAGCACATTCTTTTTTCCCCATCTGGCAGTCATCACATTGCAGAGAAAACAACATGGAATAATGAACAGCGGAGGAATCGTCAGAACCATCTGGATCATGGCATCGCTGTACATGGGGAACGCTGTCTTAATTCCTGCCAGAGCAGGGGATACTGCCGTACTTCCCAGAATCGTAATCAATGAAATGGACAATACTGCCGCTTTCAATTTGCTGCTGCTTTTCATAAGAAACACTTCCTTACACAAATTATCCATAATAGATACAGAGTCCGTATTTACATGGACTTATATTATATACATTCATTAATGTATGTTAATACTTGTAAAAAAATTTGTCAATGGATTTCCAGCAACATTTTTAAATATATCTTATAGTTGTCCCGAATCACATCCGGATTTGTAAAAGCAGTTTCGGCGTAGTTGGAATGCAGGCCTTCATGCAGAAAATAAATCAGCTGGGCAATTTCCGTCTTATTTCTATACTTTTTCCCTTCCCTTTCCTCAATTTCCGTCAGACAGCCAGTCACATATTCAATAAAAAACTTCCGGTTCTGCGCCATTCTCTCCACAATCTTCGCAAACCGCTCATCGGAAAGCATATATCTGGGAATATCATTAATGAACCGATACTGATCCTGCATGTTCAGCGGCATGGAAATCAGATGAGCGATTTTTTCCCGGGGAGAGGCCTGGCTGTCCCTGTAGTACAGCGCCCTCTCCCTCTGAAAGTCATCCAGGATTTTATCCAGAACAGCAATATATATATCTTCTTTTGACGCAAAGTGCCAGTTCACTGCTCCCCGGGTCATTCCCACCTTCCGGGCAATATCATCCCGGGTCATCTGTTCAAAACCCTTGCTGCGGATCACCTCATAACTGGCGCTGATAATTCTCTCTCTTGTAATCTGGCTTTCTTCCCTGGTCTTCCGCAAAACCGCATCTCCTCTCTGACACTTTTAACCAAACAGATCTCTGGCTTTCTCCATCCGCTCCACAACAGGAACATCAAAAGGGCATCGCTCCTCACACCCGCCGCAGCTGATACAGTCTCCCGCATTGGCGGAAAGCCCTGCATAATGTGCACGGACTGTCGCCGGAACTTCCTCCTGCATCACAGCCAGATCATAAAGCTTGTTTACCATGGCTATATCGATCTGTGCCGGACAGGGCGCACAGTGGCCGCAGTAGGTACACTGGCCGGAATATGCATGGCGGGGTGCTTTTGCCAGAATACTGGCGTAATCCTTCTCCTCCTCAGAGGCTGTCTCATAAGCCACGGCAGCCTTCACATGATCCGGAGTATCACACCCGGTGAGAATACTTGCCACTCCGGGTCTGGTTAAAGCATAATGAATACACTGCACCGGAGTCAGCGCCACGCCAAAGGGCGATGTCTCCGGAGAAAACAGCCTTCCGCCGGCATATCCCTTCATAACAGTAATCCCCACATTCTGCTGTTCACAGATCCTGTAAAGCTCCGCCCGTTCCGGATCAATCCCCTGCAGGCTTTCCTCATAACTTTCCGCAAAATATGTATTGATATCCTCACTGGCCGGAAGCAGATCAAAGGCCGGGTTGATACTGAAAAGAATCATTTCCACTTTCCCGCTCAGAGCCGCCAGCTTTGCCACTCTGGGATTGTGGGTACTCAAACCGATATGATGAATAACTCCTTTGTCCTTCTGCTCCTTCACATAAGCAAAAAACTCTCCCGTCATCACCCGGTGAAACTCTGCTTCCTCATCCACAAAATGAATCATTCCCAGATCAATGTAGTCCGTCTGGAGACGGATCAGCAGATCCTCGAATGCTTCCGTCACTTTATCCATTTCCCTGGTCCGGACATACTGTCCGCCCTGCCAGGTAGAACCAAAATGTCCCTGGATAATCCATTTTTCCCTTTTTCCTTTCAGTGCCTTCCCGATATCAGACCTCACCCCGGGCTCTGACATCCAGCAGTCCAGAAGATTAATTCCATGTCCCTCACAGCAGTCAATGACAGCCTTTACTTCTTCTGTATTGTGCCGCTCCAGCCATTCTGCCCCGAGACCGATCTCACTGACCTTCAGACCTGTTTTCCCCAATACTCTGTATCTCATTTTTCCTCCATATCCTTCTATTGTCTCAGATCACTCTTCTCTTTTTTCAAGCGGAATATATTCTCTGTCTTCTGACAGACTCTTATATGCCGGTCTGATAATCTTGTCCGCATTCACCAGTTCTTCGATTCTGTGTGCACTCCAGCCTACAATTCTGGCGATCGCAAAAATCGGAGTATACAGTTCCAGCGGAATTTCCAGCATACTGTAAACAAAGCCGCTGTAGAAATCCACGTTCGCGCTGACACCTTTATACATTTTCCGATTATGACTGATCACCTCGGGAGCCAGGCGTTCTACCTTGGAGTAAAGATTGAATTCCTCCATCCGTCCTTTCGCTTTTGCCAGCCGTTCCACAAAGCTTTTGAAAACCTCTGCTCTCGGATCCGAGATGGAATATACGGCATGTCCCATACCATAAATCAGCCCTCTGCGGTCAAAGGCCCATCCTTTCAGAACACTCTGAAGATATGCTGTGATCTCATCCTCATCCTCATAATCCTTGACAGACTTCTTCAGATCACTCATCATTTCCACAACTTTGATGTTCGCTCCGCCGTGTTTCGGTCCTTTCAGGGAAGACAGCGCCGCCGCCATAACCGCATAAGTATCGGAACCGGATGAAGTAACTACCCTGGTTGTAAACGTCGAATTGTTACCTCCGCCGTGCTCCATATGGAGCATCAGCGCAGTATCCAGAACCTTGGCTTCCAGTTCTGTATACTGCATATCCGGCCGCAGCAGACGCAATATATTCTCCGCTGTGCTTAACTGCGGATCCGGATGATGAATATACATACTCTGATCCCGCTCATAATGGTTATATGCATGATATCCGTACACTGCCAGAAGAGGAAAGACACTGATCAGCATCATACATTGTCTCAGCACGTTATCCATGCTCAGATCTGACGCCTTCGGATCGTAAGAGGCCAGCGTCAGCACACTTTTGGTCATAGAATTCATAATGTCTTTGCTGGGAGCTTTCATTACGACATCCCGCACAAAATTCGTAGGCAGACGGCGGATGAGTCCGAGCATATCCGTAAATTCCTGCAGCTGCATCATATCCGGCAGTTCCCCGAACAGGAGCAGATATGCTGTTTCCTCAAATCCGAATCTTCCATCCGCTTTAATTCCCCGGATCAGATCCTGAATATCATATCCTCTGTAAGTCAGTTTCCCATGGCAGGGAACCTCTTTGCCGTCTATAATTTCTTTGGATTTAATACAGGAAATATGAGTCAGTCCCGTCAGAACTCCGTTTCCGTTTAAATCACGAAGTCCTCTTTTTACATTATATTTTGTAAAAAGATCCGGAGTTATCGCATCCTCCTTTTTCAGCAGCTGTGACTGCTTTTTCATATAATCGTATACCAGTTCCATTCAAAAACTCCTTTCCTTCTTCTGTTCTCCACAAAAAAGTATACCGTATAACGGGAATACAGGCAAACACTATTTTTCATCACCCCATCAACGTCTGTTTTGGTTATAAACAAAATGAATCATCATTTACTGTTTCTCCAGATACCGGACAAGAACCTTTTCCGTCAGCCATATCCCATTCACTGACCGGAAAAACAGTCCGCCGTCCCTGTGCATTTCTCCGGCTTTTACAATATAAATTACCGGATTTCCATGCCTGCTGCCAACCTTCCGCGCAGTCTCCGGATCTCCGGAAAGATGCACATAAAGACGGGATTTGGGAATCAGCCCCTGCACGTCAATGGATTCTGTATATTTTTCTCCGGTTCCATGATACAGAATCTCCGGCGGAACAACTTTCTCAAGCTCCACATCTACCGGAATGGAATGTCCCTGGTTTGCCCGGATCAGCGTCTTATCTTCATTAAACGAATACCTTTGTTTCTCATCCTCAGCTACAATCTGCTCCAGTATCTGCATATTGAATGTGCGCGTTCTGCTCACTCCCTCAATCAATTCAGACACACTGGCCCACCCGTGCTCGTCCAGCGTAATCCCAATGACCTCCGGCTTATGTCTCAGAATCATAGAAAGAAATCTGCTTGTTTTATTATGTGACATGATACCTTCCTTTCTGTATCCCGGGAATCCGGAAAAATAATCACAGTATATCCTTTATCTGTCGTTCTGCATATTAGTTAAATTCTATCACAGAACCTTCTGTTTTACACTTACTATTTTACTCATATTTTACTTTTCACGAATACCAGAGGCAGACAACAACACCGCTAAGGTCTCATTGTCTGCCGTTTTTATCATAACAAATATTTCTGCAAATGCAAATTACATTCAAGACCCGCTCACGGGTCTTGGCGCGGGATTCGGGTCAGCTTTAGCTGACATCTTCCTTACCGAATCCCTGCGCATCCTAAGCGGAGCGTTTATCAGATGGGGGATTACTCCCGCCACTGATACTAATTTGTTATACTTACCGCCCTGTAGAGGCGGGAGTCTCCCCACATCTGATAAAGTCCGGTATTTATTCCGGTCTTACTACCCGATGTCTGCACATCCCTGTTTTCCCGCACTCCGGACAGGTCAGTCTGCGTTTCGTAAAAGTATGATATCCTTTCACATATTCTGCCATTGTAGGAACAAAAAGTGTTTTACAATACGGGCACTCATAATATCCTGCTTTTACTTCCAGCACAGCCGCTGCCCCTATACCGGTTGCTGCTGTCAGAAACGCAAATACAATCAGCAGAACTCTGGCAATCACCGGCAGATCCAGATATGCCGCTATGACAACCAGCGCAGTGACTGCAATAATTGTTATGGCGCCGCAGATAATAGACAGCATCATACTTTTCCTGTTTTCCGCATTCTCTCTCATCAGATTCATCATATTCTCCTCCGCTTTCTCCTGATAGTCGCTTTCTGAAACCCTGGCTCCGGTAAGCAGATCATTGACAGTTATATGCAATATACTGCATAAGGGCAGCATAAGAGAAACATCCGGCAGACCTTTTCCACATTCCCACTTGGAAACAGTTTTGTCG
Source organism: uncultured Lachnospiraceae bacterium (assembly GCA_946491665.1). GTDB lineage: Bacteria > Bacillota > Clostridia > Lachnospirales > Lachnospiraceae > Eubacterium_I. The sequence goes on from CAMLYL010000028.1 coordinate 23,556, forward strand.
CTGATAGAAAGCTCATCCGCCAGCTGCCTCTGTGTCATATTCTGCGCCTTTCTTGTTTCTGCTATAAACCTGCCGATCTTCATCTGATCCATATTCTGCCTCCTTCCGGGCTTCTTCCCTGCATTCAAGACACGCTCACGGGTCTTGGCGCGGGATTCGGGTCAGCTTCAGCTGACATCTACCTTACCGAATCCCTGCGCATCTCCGCGGAGCGTTTATCAGATGGGGGATTGACTCCCGCCACTGATACTAATTTGTTATACTCACCGTCTGTAAAGGCGGGAGTCTTCCCACATCTGATAGAATTATCCAGCTCCTGTCCAGATAATAATTGATGAATCATGAAAAACCACCCACGCTCCGTAGAGTTACCGGATCTGCTGAAAACAGAGTATGTTATAATCTATTTTTTCCGAAGCTGCGCCATCGCGCCATAGTGGACAATATCAAATTCAGCGGGAGCAATCCGCTCCAGAAGCGCCCTGTGTTCTTTCTCCCACGAGGAAATTTCCTTCTCCGTCAGCGACGCTCCGATTCCACGACAGGCTTTCATTCTCCCATTCCAGCTCTCACGGGTAAAATGCACCTGCACGGGATATTCTTCGTGATACACCAGCTCAAATTTCTCGTTATAGCAACCGGGTATAACAATGGGATGCATTGTCTCCCCTGCGCCACTCCATTTCGGACTGTATCTTAATACAAGCTTTTCACTTGCCGCCGCTATCTTATCCTCATAGGGCAGCCACGCCATATACAGCACAAGAATACTTCCGCCCGGCTTCAGCATACGGAAAAGTTCCGGCATAATCTTTTCATGATCAAAATACCAGAAACACTGACAGGCAGTGATCACATCAAATGTCTCATCAAGAAAGCTGACCTTTTCCGCTGCTGCAGTATAATAATCAATCTTCATGCCTTCCGAAAGAATTTCAGCCTGGGCAATCTGATTGGAAGAAATGTCTGTACCTGTCCATTCTGCACCATAGCGATACATATTTCTTGGCAGCACTCCTGTTCCGGTTCCGAGATCAAGAACTTTCTGACCGTCTATACAAAGATTCCGGCCGATGATTTTATCATAAAATAGCTGAGGGTATATATCCCGGAACCTGGCATAATCGGACGAAGTGCGTCCCCAGTCAAAGGGAGTTCCTCCATCTATGTTTTTGTTGGTGATGTTCATTGTGGCGTACTCCTTTCAATTGCGTTCCCCATGAGGGGGAGACTACTTGCGCGTGAGTAGCATCATAGTATTGTTGTGCATATTTCAATCCGCGCTCCCGCGAAGGGAGCGACTATATCTTTCTGTATTCCATCAGTCTGAATTTCAATTTCAATCCACGCTCCCGCAAAGGGAGCGACCAAATCTCTTTGTGTTTCCTTTCCGCGGTACGGATTTCAATCCACGCTCCCGCAAAGGGAGCGACGTTTGCTATTTGACGATGCTAAAACATCATCCTTATTTCAATCCACGCTCCCGCAAAGGGAGCGACTGTGTAGGAGTATGTGATTCAGACTATAGAGGGATTTCAATCCACGCTCCCACGAAGGGAGCGACTAATACTTGCATTATTCCTTCAGATGTTCTGACAATTTCAATCCACGCTCCCACGAAGGGAGCGACATCCGGATCCGGTCCGGATTCTCTAAAAGACCCAATTTCAATCCACGCTCCCACGAAGGGAGCGACGGAAGCGGTAAAATATGATAGTAAGATCTACGAAATTTCAATCCACGCTCCCACGAAGGGAGCGACGGCGGTAACAAGAAACAATGATTATGATGGTTTCGATTTCAATCCACGCTCCCACGAAGGGAGCGACAAAATCACATACCTTTACCGATCCAGACCATTCAATTTCAATCCACGCTCCCACGAAGGGAGCGACGCTTCATTAAGCTGTTTCTTTTGCTCTTCTGCAATTTCAATCCACGCTCCCACGAAGGGAGCGACCCTTCTATTCCGAATTCCTTACTGGACAATACGATTTCAATCCACGCTCCCACGAAGGGAGCGACGATATCATGGAAAAGGATATCAAAGACATCAAACAATTTCAATCCACGCTCCCACGAAGGGAGCGACTACTTTCAAGAGTGATATAGAAGTTAAAACTCCAATTTCAATCCACGCTCCCACGAAGGGAGCGACTGTCTCAGGACTATCAGCTTTTTGTCAATTACCAATTTCAATCCACGCTCCCACGAAGGGAGCGACCGGATCCTCAGACACACCCCGCCAGCAGATGCAATTTCAATCCACGCTCCCACGAAGGGAGCGACGTAATCAAGCCATTCAATTACAGCAGCCATATCAATTTCAATCCACGCTCCCACGAAGGGAGCGACCTGGACTAAAATTGGTATCCTCCAAACAATGCTATTTCAATCCACGCTCCCACGAAGGGAGCGACCCTGTGCAGCCTGTAGAATAAGACGCTGATCATACCCGGAATTTCAATCCACGCTCCCACGAAGGGAGCGACTATGTACAGTGACCATTGTTTACTTTGCGATACCTATTTCAATCCACGCTCCCACGAAGGGAGCGACATTTTACCTCCTTTCTGGCACACGCCCTTAAAAATTTCAATCCACGCTCCCACGAAGGGAGCGACAATATCCTGCCCGTGGTCGTCTACCAAATTCCGATATTTCAATCCACGCTCCCACGAAGGGAGCGACGGCATCCACATAGCTCTCCCTATCTTCATTGGTATTTCAATCCACGCTCCCACGAAGGGAGCGACCGGAAGATGCGTGTTAACTTACGATAGAAACGGGATTTCAATCCACGCTCCCACGAAGGGAGCGACTTGAGTTCCACGATGAGGATATATCCCTTTACACCATTTCAATCCACGCTCCCACGAAGGGAGCGACGAAAAGACAGCAATGCATATCACGAGATAAGCAAATTTCAATCCACGCTCCCACGAAGGGAGCGACATTGTAACGCAGGAGGTGTAATATGCCGACAACAATTTCAATCCACGCTCCCACGAAGGGAGCGACAAACGACAATGTGTGGTGCGATAAAGTATTGCCTTATTTCAATCCACGCTCCCACGAAGGGAGCGACTCTTTTCTGGAGCCATTTCATGCCGTATTCCACAATTTCAATCCACGCTCCCACGAAGGGAGCGACTGGCAGGAAGCCGACAGTTGGTGACAATTATCCATTTCAATCCACGCTCCCACGAAGGGAGCGACCCTTGTAATACTGTCTTCGTCGAACCATGCCCGGAATTTCAATCCACGCTCCCACGAAGGGAGCGACTAACAGGCAGATAATCTGGCTTCTTAAAATTTTATTTCAATCCACGCTCCCACGAAGGGAGCGACGAAGCTTAACAATGATTATAATTCGATTAACCAATTTCAATCCACGCTCCCACGAAGGGAGCGACAATCCATTCATCATCAAATTCCAACCCTTGTCCATTTCAATCCACGCTCCCACGAAGGGAGCGACAGCAAATATAACCAAAAATCATTTTAATTTTTAGCTACATTCGACAAATAATGTTTCTTGACACTTAATTTCCAACGAAAAAGTGTCACATATTTTCTCTGACAGATCTTTTTTGTGCAGATTTTCCGGTGCGAACCTCCCGGGATTTTTCTGTCCGCTTCACATTCGCACACATTATAAGATCAAGGTTTCATCTACTGGTGTGCCCCGGTCAACACCCATATGCTCCACCTTTGTCTGGTATTTATTCCCCAGATAATAAAAACGAAGGCTGTCTACTTTTTCATCGATAATATCCGCCAGAAGAGATTTCAGCATGATGCACTGTGCATTGTCCACAATGCATTCAAATACAGAATTCTGCACACGTCTTCCGTAGTTGGTACACTGTTTTGCAACCTGGCGCAATCTTTTCCGTCCGGCTGCTGTTTCTGTATTTACATCATATGTAATCAATACAAGCATAACTCCACCTCACTTCCACAGGAATACCGGATATCCATCCAGATCTCCCCGCAAATATCGGGCAAGCAGCATCGCCTGTACATAGGGAATCATGCCCCATTCTGCCTTCTCTTTCATATATGGATGAGTAATGATTTCCTTTTTCTTCTTCTGCCATTCAGTCAGTACTCTTTTCCGCGCTTCATCATCCATCAGAACAGCTCCGTTTTCCTTCTTTGAAAAATTTTTTGCTGTTACAATTTTACGGTTAATCAGCGTCAATACAAAACGGTCTGCCAGCACTGCCCGAAGTTCTTCGATCATGTCCAGAGACAGAGATACTCTTCCCGGACGATCCGTATGCAGATAACCGACATACGGATCCAGGCCAACGCATTCCAGTGCAGAAGTGATACTGTTTGTCAGCAGCGTATACACAAAAGACAGCAGTGCATTTACATGATCGAGAGGCGGTCTTTTATTTCTCCCCCGAAAAATGAAGTCCTTTTTTTGCTGCAGAATCAGTTCATCAAACACTCCAAAATAAATGCTCGCGGCCTCCCCTTCATATCCTCTGAGCTGATCTTTCGTTTCGCAGTTCTGAATTCTGCAAAGGGAGTCTTTCAGAAAATCAGAAGCCGTTCTGACTCTCTCTGCATCAATCTGAAGCGCATGATCTCTTACTGCCCGTTCCAGCACCCATCTCGCATTATAAACCTTTCCAAGGATACAATTTTTCGCAATTTCCAGACTGATCTCATCATCTCTGGCACTGGTATACTGCTGCTGTCTTAATACCACGTTTCCTTTGACCCGCCCGGAGACCCTCGCCAGAAATTTCCCCTGGGGTGTAAGATAACAGAGTGAAATATTTCTCTCGGCACAGGCTCCCATTAATGCCGGACTGGTCCCCCGGTAGCCAAACGAAACAATTCCCTCCAGATTATGCAGCGGTACTCGTCCTATTTCTGTTTTATCCTCCAGAACAACCACATTTTCTCCATCCAGAGAGAGGTAACTGTTTTCCGAAGTGACATACAATGTATTCAGCAGTTTTCTCAACTTTCTCCCTCCTTCAGCATCTGTTCCATATACGTTTTCACAGAAACAGTTTTTCCAATCTTTGGAAGACAGATTTCCTTAAGAGAACAGGAATTGCATGCTTTACTATACTTTACCTTCGGAGTGTATTTTTTTTCATAATATTCGTGCATTTCACGGAACATCTGCTTCACTTCACTGCGCAATTCCTCCGTAATCCCGACAAGTTCCCGTCTCCTTGTCTCGCCGTAAAAAATTGCGCCCTCCGGTACCGTAGTGGAAAACATTTCTTCCAGGCAGAGAGCCTGCGCCGCAAGCTGTAGCTTATCTTCATCTGACACTTTGGGTTTCCCTTTTTTATATTCTACCGGATAAACGGACCACAGACCGCGGTGTCCATGCAACCGGATGCCATCTTCACACTTATGAAATTCCACCAGATCGCACTCCCCGCTGATGCCAAGTTCTCTTGATGAAACAGGCAGCGCTCTGGCTATAATGACATCTTTCCGCTTTTCCTTCAAAGCCGGATCGTGCACTTTTTTATGCATCAGTTCGCCAATTACCGTATGCATATTTTCATCCCACTGCTGTTCAACATGAATCAGCGCCCATTGTCTCCGGCAGAATTTAAAATGCTGGATTCCCGATATCATCAGATAATCATCTTCTGAATATTCCATCATATCATCCTTTTCACTTCCACCGTGTCCGGAATCTGATCTTCATGAATCTGAACCGTATAATCCTGGTACTTTCTCGGATACTCCACTCCCTCATTTTTCTTTACTTCCACTGCATCAAACAGCTTATACGCAGGGCAGTCTCCCAATTCTTTACTGTGCTTAAATACAATTAATTCACGAACTGCCATTTTTCCTCTTGCAGCAGAATGGTCAATTTCAAACATGTTAATGATTGCTTCCCATAATAACTCCAGATCATCTTCTGAAAAACCGGTCACTTTCCTCGCAAGATTTGCGGAGATATAGCCTTCTGCCCGATACAGGCCATAGGGAACAATATTCTTACGTCCCATCTCTGTACTTTTATTTTCCGCATCCTTTTCTGTGGTAATCGCCACTCTTGTAATTGTTACTTCCTGGCTGATAACCGGATTAATACTTCTTGCAAATCCGATCTGCACAGGTCCTCTCACCTGTCCGCAGTTCAATGACGCTTTCACAAAAGTCGTCATGACCGCGCCAAAGGTCCGGATATCAAAGAAATTCTCACACATATAATCCCGCAGCTTAATATCAGCATCCGGATCACTCTTCTTTAATTTCTTCAGCGCGTCCGTTACCTTCTTATCTTCTGTTTCCTCAATTCCAAGATTCCTGCAGGCTTCTCTGTCACTTCTGTTCAAGGGAACATCTTCTTTAATATAAATCTGATATCCCTTCTCGTCCTCCTTCACTGTCTCTACATAATTTCTGATTTTCCGTTTCAGACACACATCAGTCACTAGCCCCAGTCCGCTTTCCGGATCAATCCTGGGCATATTTCCCGCATCCGGATCTCCGTTTGGATTTCCGTTCTCTACATCAAATAAAATCACAAATTCGTATCTGTTTCTGATTACCTCGCTCACTTATTTATCCTCCCGCTTTTCATATTTTTTCTGCACCTGGTGATAATATCCCAGAATAAATTTGCCCTGCTCCTCCAGAGACAGCCTGGCCGGGAAACTTCCCTCCAGCTTTCCCATAATCTCTGTCAGAAGCTTTTCGTAATATACCTTTGTGCCCCCTTTGTCTCTCTCCAGCTTCTTTACATGACTGTTTTTCAGCTTCACAAGAACCGGGAATACCGATGCCGGCGTAGCACATGCCGAATTGAAATACCGGTCACGGATCGTCGCTTTAATTCCCGGATTTGCTTCCATCTGAATAGACTCCAGTACGGAAAACAGTCTCCCCAACACATACGCAGTATCTCTGCTGTCCTCATTTAGTCCCATAAAACTTTCTCCTTCCTTCCAGTTACAATTTCGTATCAGATATGCTTTTATGATTCCGGCCCGCCCCCAGGTAACGATCCCCTGTTCGGCACGGATCCGGATCAGAACATTGGTGTACAGACTGGCCGGATACCTTGCCCCGGACAAAATTGCCTGCAGTACCAGAGCTGCCATATTCGGCACCGGAATTTTATCCTTTGACTTCTGATTCACCGTTTCTGAGAGCATTGAGCGGATTCCAAGATACGCGTTCGTTGCCCAGGAAGGCTTTACCACAGACATTCTCTCATAATGCTCTGAAAGGTTTTTCAGAATATTTCCAAAGGAATTCTGATAAAAAAACCTCACAGAGAGTCTGGCCGCATTGGGCGCCAGCGCCAGAATATAGAAACGCTGATCCGGATTCAGTGTAATTCCTTCAAACTCAACCCGTCTCTGTTTTTTCAGATTGTCAAATACACTTTTCAAAGCCTCCCCATTATCCGGCCCTGGCTCCACACAAGTAAAAAAACTTTTCTGGTACACCTGCTCAGCGCTCTCTGCCCAGAATACAACCATAGAATCGCCAAGCTGGAATCTGTATTCTCTCTGGTTCAACAAATAATTCAGTGCTGTGGTGTAGGCAAACTCAGCATATTTCCCCACCGGCGCATTATAACTCTGTTCCTTTCCATAAGATTCGAAAGACGGCGCATTAAAAGACACAAGAGCAGCTCCACTGGACTGTGCTCCCGGAACACCTTTGATCGTCTTATGTATTCTGGAAATTTCTGTTTCCTTTCCCGTCACAAGACAGATTCCGGTCTCTCCATTCTCCGATGAAACATTTCTGGCCTGTTCCCAGGCTTCCCGGATACACGGATCATCCTGGGCATAACGGATTCCCATACAGAAAATCAGATTTCCACCATCCGTGATATCTTCCCATTTTTCTTTTACTTCTTCACACTCATCCGCCAGTTGGGGATCCCAGGTCTCAAAAAAAAGTCTGACTGCCCGCGCCATCTCCCCTCCGGCATTTTGTAACAAAGACAGATGTTTTTCTTTTGCCGCATGAAAACAGTCAAGAATTCTCTGATTTGTTCCTTCCGCATCAATCCCCAGCATATATTTCGAATTATCACACAGAAAATTTGCGGAAACGCCGGAGGAACGGGTCACCATTTCCGGAACCTCCAACGGCTTCGGAACCCACGCCGTTTTCTTTCCTCTTTCCTGTTCCTCCTTTAATGTGATGATTCCCAGAATCTTTCCCTCTGCAGACAGATTTATACCATAGGAAACCTTCGCCTGGCACCAGCCCGGCCGGCTTACCTCTCCCTGCTTTGCCAGATCTTCATAATACTTTACCAACGCCTGTAAGATCATCGTATCACCTCACAGTCTCTCAGATCCAGAACGCCCCGCTTCATCACTGCCCGGAAAAACAGGGGCTGTATATAATTCCTGTCTGAGTAATCCATATCGTAAAGCATAAATCCCAGATCTTTTTCTTCCACATCGTCATATGCAGTCCGGATCTCCGCTTCTTCACAGAGACAGAAATTTGCCGGAAATTCTCTGCATCCGAAATAGGGCATGTGGAAGCATTCCCCCCGCCGAAGCCGTCTCATGATGATATCTTTGAATTTCCCCGGATTATCTGTCTCATTCGCTCTGTCCGTCATCTCGAAATGTGCCTCAATCACGTACTCCACATCCTTCAGCAGAAGCGACGCCCGCTGGACAATATCCGCTTTGGTGCTGATATATAAAGGCTTATCCGCCCCGTTGTAATTCTGAAGAACACTGCTGGCAAGAACTTTGCTTTTTACTTCATTGCGGCGCACGCTGGTAAACTGAACAGGCTTCACTACATGAATTCTGTCAATAATCCAGCGCATTCCCGGATGCCAGTACACGGCCTCTAAAATGCCTCTGGCTGCCGATGGAGTCATAACATCATAGGAACAGCGTTCCACTTTAAGCTCCGGTCTCGAAAACAGAGCATAATTCCCCCAGACTCTGACCTTTACACCTATTCCCACAGCAGTCCCTCCCTTCTCTGTTTCATTTATAAAATCTCTCCTTTCCTATAGCATTCTGCGATATAATCTCTTGGCTGATAGTAAAAATCTGTATTATAGTCCGATATATGCGCGCCAATCCATGAATGATATACTTCCCATATCCCCTTAACAATCTCTGCATCATCATAAACATCTTCAATCAGCCGTTCATATACCTCTCCTATATCCCAGTAATCCGGCACATGATACCTGCAGTCCTTTACATTATCAAAATTCCCTGCAGTCATCTGAACCTCCTCTGCCAGCTCCGTCGCCGTCTTTTCTATTGGTTCACAGTGGAACACATCTGCATATGCGTAGATCCGTTCTATTCTGTCTTTCCCCAGGAAATCCGCCACCTCAGATCTTTTCCTCTTTACCTTGCGCCCAATGTATTCAATCAGACTGCAGGTAAAAAAAAGATTGTTATTATTTTTTGTTCCCATAAACGACCTCACTTCCCACATATTTTAAGGTATCGAGAGCAGATACCGTATGGAAACTGATCTGATTTGTAGGATATTTAAATTTTGCCAGTTCCCAGAAAGCCGCTCTTGATATTTTCCCATCTATAAAGTTCTGAATAAAATTGTAAATTGTATCATCAGCCATAGGCCCCTCCACGATATCATATTTATGAGACTTCCCTCTGCGGCAGGCGACAACAAAATCCAGCCATTCCTCAGTCATTTTGTCAAATACAAGATAACTGAGTTTTTCATCTGGTATATACTCATACATATTCACATAGCCATTTTCTCCGTAACGTGATGCCCAGCGTCTGGCTTGCTCTTCATAACGCGTACAATAAAATCCAAAATAAAAATCCTTATTAAACCTTGCTTTCCGTATTTCCGGATATTCTACAATTTGCCTGCTCCCATGGTACAAGATCATACCTGTTCCTCCTTGAATCATATGGTAGTGTCAAATACTACCTGTTTTTTTGTTTCAAAATATAATAAAAACCTTG